>JAGOCL010000056.1 GCA_017998755.1 Spirochaetota bacterium
ATTTGATATATATTATAATATGGAGCGATTTTTAGAGAAGAAGGTAAAATATTGAAAGAGAAAAAAACGGGATTTGTCGCTTTAATAGGAAGGCCGTCGTCGGGTAAATCTACTTTGATCAACAAACTATGCGGTTATAAGGTATCCATCACTTCAAAACATCCTCAGACGACGAGATTTCTCGTAAAAGGGATATATAACGACGATAACAGCCAGATTATATTTATAGATTCGCCCGGTTATCATAATTTTAACTCAAATCTTAACAGAGGGCTTTCTAATCTCGCCGTTCGCAATACCGAAGACGCAGACGCGATACTATACGTTATCGATACGGCGAGAGAATTCGGACGGGAAGAGGAAGATATTATCAAAAATATCAAACCCCTAGAAAACATAACAATTGTCGTGTTAAATAAAATCGATCTTGAAAATAGCGATATGGAGATAAAAAACAAAGTTCTTGAAAAACTTAATCCGGCGGGCGTCGTCGAATTTTCCGCTCTCAAAGGGAAGGATCCGGATAAAATCATAAGTTTAATAAAACGAAAATTACAAATCGGCCCGTTGTATTTTCCCGAAGACTACGTTACGGATCAGTCGATACCTTTTAGGATAACCGAAGTTGTCCGGGAAAAAATATTTCAACTCACAAAAGAAGAGGTGCCTCATTCATGTTACGCCGAGGTCGAAGAGCTAAAAGTAAACGAAGAAAAAATCGAAGCCCGTTGCGCGATATTCGTTGAAAACGAAAGCCAAAAAGGGATAATTATCGGAAACAAAGGTTCTATGATAAAAATGATCGGCGTTAAAGCGCGCTACGATCTTGAGGATATATTCGAAAGGAAAGTAAATCTGTTTCTAAACGTAAAAGTTCATAAAGATTGGCGAAAAAAAGACGAATTTCTAAAAAAAATGTTTGATATCGGATAATAGCCGATTATTTTTTTTCAGGTATAAAAAAAATCAACGAATATAATTTAATATTATTTTGTAAAAAAAGTATGTTTTTGTAAAGGATTTTTAACTTTATTTTGTTTACTATAATATAAGGGGGTTTTTTATGCTTGTATTATCAAAGAAATATAAAGTTAAAATTTATTGTCCAAATTGTCAATCTGACGATACAATCAAAAGAGGTAATAGAAAGAATAAAAAAGGAGAAGTCCAGATTTATTATTGTCGTTCGTGTAATAAAAAATTCACAAAAAGAAATAATATTAATAAAACCTATACTATGAAAGAAATAATTAATTCTCTAACCTGTTATAACATGGGTTTGACTTTTGATGAAATTAACAAGAAAATGAAGATCCCGAGAGTTACCGTTTATAACTGGGTAAAAGAATATGACAATCTCTTTAATCTTAAACGATATCATAAAGAGTTGAAACAATACTCAAACAATAATGAAATGATAACAAATATTCGATACCAACATAGTCAATTGTTTGAATATCAAGTTCATAATTTTAAAAATGAAATTATAGTTAAAAATACCTATCCCGAATTATATAGATATTTAAATGATTTATCAAATGAGATACTCTGTAATAATATTTATAAAGATTCTACAGCAAGAGCGTCTCAATGTAAACTAAATATACTCGATAAAATTCCGATTAGACAAAATTGCAATAATACAAATAAATTCAGTAAATTATTGCCAGATATTTGTTATAATAACAAAGATAGGCATAATAAAATAGAAAAACTAATGCTTTATAACGATATTTCAACTATTGCGGTTGAAACACCTGTATATTTATATACCCCAAATTATCCGATTGAATGGATTAACAAAATGAAATCAGAAAACGGCTATATCACAGGACATATTGATATTATACAAGTGAGAAACAAAAATGTTTATATACTTGACTATAAGCCGGGCGCGGATAAAGAAAATCCGCTTGGGCAACTCTTTGTCTATGCCTGCGCCTTATCAAGAATAACCGGAATACAATTTTTTCATATTATACTCGGATGGTTTGATGAAAATAACTATTATGAAGTTTATACGATGGATGTATATAAAGAGGTTATAAAGTTAAATTAGAATTATTTTAGTAAAGATACAAATCCAAATTGTTCGAAATGATGATCGTTAGTAAAAGCGGTATCAATATTCAAATATTTCATTAACGCGAAGGATGTGCAATCGGTATATGAGAACTGCTTATCGGAATATTTTTTAAATATTTCCCAAGCCATGTCCTCAATATAATCTTCAATCTTATATACGGATAACAATTTGGAACTTCTGACTCTTTCGCCAAAATCAGTTGCCGCTTGATGATTAACTTTCATCAACAAACCTGTATAAGTCTCGTCAAGAATAAAGTTGGTAGTAATAAATTTATATCCCTTGATTATTAATTCTTTATTTAGAGATATGGCGCTATTATGGAACTGATCATTTTTATTATTCAAAGCTATCCATGCGTTGGTATCGACTAATATTTTATTCATAAATATATCTATCTATATTTTCGGACAAATCTTTCGGTGCGCCGGATTCATATCCTTCCATATTATAAAGCGGGTCGTTTTTATAGTTAAAACTTTTTTCCGGTAAATCGTCAATAATCTCAGATATAACGGCGTCCATGGATTTACCATACATATTGGCAATATTCGCTAACTTAGAATATCTCGTCTCGTCTAATGAAATTGTTATGTTAGACATATATAATATCCTCAAAATAATTAAACTGCTTATCATATAATAATAAAAATCTTACAAATAATCAATAAAAATAAAAAATAATCAATAGAACCCGAATTAATTCGGGTTCTATTGTGAGTTCGATTATAAGGCCTCTGTTATATTTTTTTATTCTCTTACATCAACAGGGAGAATAGCATAATTTAATGAATCATATTCTGCTATTTTCGTTGATATATTATTTCTGTAAATATAAACTACTTTTGTTGTAGTGTTTGCTTCGTTGAAATAGATATTCGTATCACTTTTTTTCAGTATTCCAACTGATGTTCCGTAATTTCCTGTTGTTGAATAGGTAAACTCCTCTACCGTATTGTCCAATTTGAAAACTTTTACTGGGCTTGATGAATCTCTTGCCCACACATCTCCATTTGAATCTGCATTTATAAAAGTGTATCCGTTTGGATTGTTTTTCCATTCTTGCTCATTTGCTTGGTAGTTCAATTTATATATTTTGTTATCTGAAGTTTTCTTGACGTAATAATCAAAGTTTGCGCCATTTTTTACAATTTTTACAATTGATATTGTTCCAGCTGTTATACCATAACCAATAGAAATATCATTTTTTCTTATTCCTGAAGTCAAAAATGTGTAATAATCATTCCCAAACTTATTTACAAATGGGTAACTTGTTGGGTTTGATCCCCAAGCAACTAAGTTGTTATCAACTACCTTATAAATATTTTTAGAAGTTGAGTTATAAGCAACAATCATCTCTACTTTTTTGAAATCGCCAATAACAACTTCATCTGAATCTGCAAGACCTGCCTTACTTGCTTTTACTTTTACTCTGTTAAGAGTTAAATAAGAAAAAGCAGTTGAAGCATCAATAGTTGCATCTTCTCCTACAACTTCTGTCCATGTTGTATCGCTTGGATACCACACGCCACTATATTGGATCCTATAATATACTTTATCTGCTCCTGGAGCTTTTATTTTGATAAAGTCTTCACAAGTTACACTTGTTAAATCCGGGCTTGTGTCTGATGTCGTGTTAACATAAGAAAAAGTCGGACTAAATTTGGGATCGACCTTGATATAAGTCGCCGTCGCTATCTCTGAGACCGCCATTCCGGATTTTGTCGCTCTCGCTCGAAGAGTCGTCGTCGCCGTCTCTAAAGTAACGCTTGCGCCTACCGTCCAGTTTGTTCCGTCTGTAGAGTATTCAATTGTCGCGCTCGCAGTCGCGCTCGTTATATTAACGGTCAAAGGGAGTCCGAACTCCGTTCCGCTTGCTACATCGAACTGCGGGGTCTCAACCTGCGCTAATACGCTGAAAGTCCCCTCGGCTAAGTCTGAGCCGACCATTCCCGATTTGACCGCTATCGCCTTGATAATTACGGTCTGTCCGTAAGTTATCCTTATCGGATTGACATACTGCGTTGAGCTCTCCGTCGGAGTAGTTACGCCGTCCGTCGTGTAGTATATAGCGGCGCCGCTTGTCGAACAGCTTAATGTAACATCGGTTGTAGTATCATAACTGTCGGGGTTTACGCCGAACGTCGGTAGCGCGACTTGATTTGACACATTTGTCGTCGTTGTAGTACTTGACACATATGTGTCTTCGGTCGTCGAAGTCGTTTCGTTAGTCGTGGTTGTAGTTGACACATATGTGTCTTCGGTCGTCGAAGTTGAGGTTACTTTTGAAAATTGAGCTAAAATAACCGGCGTTGTCGCTATTAAATCATTAAAAGTTATTTGATTAAAGTTTGCGTTCATAACAAATTGTATGTACGCCGACGAATCGGTCTTAAGAGTCGCTTTATAATCTCTTTCATAAGTTATTTGAGATACATTGCATGTTAATGATAAATTTCCCGGAAATAATTCTTCATTTGTAGTTCCATTATAAATCTTACCGTCCTTTACTTCAAGAACTGTTATTGTCCCCGAACTTCTTTCCCATATACCGTTCCATGATGCGGGAATTGTTACCGCGCCAACCGTTGTCGTCGTGGTACTTGTTATGTCGAGCGTAGTACTTGACACATATGTGTCTTCGGTCGTCGAAGTCGCCTCGCCAACCGTAGTCGAAGGATCGTCTTTTACGGCAGTGTCGCAAGATATTAAAGCGCCAATCGTTAATAATCCAATAAAAAACAGTATACCTAATTAGCCAAAAATTCTTTTCATGTTGTTCTCCAAAAAGTTTAATTTTTTATATTCTTATAAATTGAATATCGCTTTAATAAAAAAATGTCAATGTTTTTTTAACAAGGAAGGGTCGCTTCGATACGCTTCGCTACTCAGCGACCATTAATTAACCCTCGATTTTTCCTCGCATCCGCTCGGGAGACGAAATCGGGGGTTTTTGAGTAGGGCGTAGCCCGTATCGAAACGACCGCCGCTCAACTCCAGTTCTCTAAGAATTTCTGATAATTTTCATTGGCTGGTAGTTCTTCGAGAGCTTTCATCAGTCCTATGTCGAAGGTCTTCTTTTCCGACTCAAACCATTTATAATCGTCGATATATCCTGAGAATTTATTATTAACAAACTCCAGTATTTTATTATCAATATCCGGTATGTTTGAATTTTCAAGTTTATCGTAGATTTTTGAAAAAAGCTCCACCCAGAGCATTTTAGCTCGGGCGAGGAATATCTGTTCTTGAAGTCCGCCTATTCTGAACCAATCCAAAATAATCCATTTGTTGAAAAGATCGTCGCGGTTTTTAAAATCGTCTTTATTGTAATTTTCCGGATAGATGTCCTTATTAACCTCTATGAATTTATCGTATAGCGCGACTTCGGTATGCTCTATATGTTCGATTTGTTGATTTATATCTTCTATGTTCTTGAATACGGCGATATCGATTATTATCGAAGTCGATCTGACCGGTCCGGCGATAAAATACGCAGGTTTGTCTATTTCTATTGAGAATTCAAGTTCGCTATCTTTTTCGCTTTTCTTTTCAAAAACGTCCGTTCTGATCCCTATGCTTGCGTAATTAGCGTTTCGTTTGCCGTTTTGTATCGGCCCGATCGCTAATATTGATCCGGAAAGAGTCATAGCAATACAACCGTTGGCGTTATTTTTATCAAAAAGCTCGATTTTTTTTAAATTATTATGATCTACAATTTTATCAAACAATCCTCTTTTAGAAAGCCACGAATCGACTAATCTTCCGAGCGTCTCGTCGTTTTGAGGAAGCGTCGATCTGGACTGAATTTTCTTAAGATGCTCCATCGCTTTTTCAGGAATCGTTGAATAATCGTAACTCATATCTGCGCCTCTTTTAGTAAATTATATATAGATAATATTTTTATTAGAAGAAAATGTCAAGGGGAAATTTGATGAAATATATATACCGGAGTTAAGTTTAATAAATTTGACAAACGTTTTTTTTTTATATATACTCTGTTTATCTTAGAAAAATATTTTACCTCTTGAATAAATCCTATTAAGCGTAATGAGTATAATACGGGAAATACTATGGATATTAGCAATAAAATTGAAAAAAGTTATAAATTACTGGAAAGCGTCGGTAATTCGGCTCAAAAAACGCTTTATTTTAGGATAGGTAAACGGAAGGTTTATCCCGGCAATTTCTTTATGCTAAACTATAATTGTACTCAGAAACCTTTTTCGGTATCGAGCTACGACGGCGACGTTATAGGTTTTACTATTCAGGACAGAGGCGATTGTTCCAAAAAAATGATTAGCGCTAAAGCCGGCGAATATTTTGGGCTGACCGGACCTCTCGGAAACAGTTTCGACGTAGGCCAATCAAAAAACGTTCTATTAATCGGAGGCGGAATAGGTTCGGCTCCTATAAAATATTTAGCCGAAACGTTTATCGATATGAATATCAAATTTTCCGCAATATTTGGAGCCCGAAACGTCGATTTCATAAAATATCTCTTTGATTTAGATAAAAAATGCGATAAAGTAAGGTATTATACCGACGACGGAACTTTTGGAACTAAAGGCTTTGTAACCGACGATCTTGACGAAACGCTAAAAACTGAGTCTTTCGACGCGATTTGTTTGTGCGGTCCCGAAAAAATGATGGTAAAAACTATAGAGATCGTCGGGGATAGGATCAGAAATATTCAGATCTCGATGGAGAGATATATGAAATGCGGAGTCGGTATATGCGGATCGTGCGTTCTCGACGATATATCGGCGAGAGTATGCGAAGACGGTCCGGTATTTTCATATTTTGATACAATTGTTAATTGTAGAGAGTTCGGGAAGTATCATAGAAACGGATTGGGAATAATTGAAAAGTAAAATAGCCGTTATCAACGGAAAATATTTTGACGGTAACATTTTCAGGAAAGGGAATATTCTTATAAACGGTAAGAAGATAGTCAAAATATCCGAAGATAGCAAATATAAATTGGCCGATCTTGTTGCGGAAAATTATGAAATTATAGACGCGAGAAACTCGTTGATAAGCTACGGTTTTTTTGATCCGCACGTTCATTTCAGATGTCCGGGGGCGGATCATAAGGAAGATTGGATTAGCGGGGTCAACGCCGCGATAAGCGGAGGATACACATATGTGTCTGATATGCCGAACAACTCGCCCGCGGCGACGCAGTACGATATATTAAGGATCAAATCGAAATATCCCAAGAAAATACCGATAAATTTCGGGCTCTATCTGGGGTTGACAGACGAGAATTCGAGCGATCTGAAAAAGATTATTAAGAAGATCAAAAAAAATAAAATCCCCTTTCTAGGGATCAAGTGCTACCTCGGTTCTACGACGGGGGGGCTTTTAGTCAAAAATTACGCCTCGGTAAGAAACGCTTTGGCTACAAAAGAGCCCGTTCTGTTTCATTGCGAAGACGAAGCGACAATAGCGAAATACAAGGACATAGTTTATAACGGAATTAAAGATCACAACGCAAAACGCCCCCCTTTGGCGGAGTTAAGCGGATTTAAGAAGATTATCAGAACTGCGATAAATATCCGGTATAAAGCGAAAATTTATATATGTCATATCTCTTCAAAGATTTTGATGAAGGAGATCGCGAAACGTAAAAGGGAAGGTTTTAACGTTATCGGAGAAGTTACTCCGCATCACCTTTTTTTTCATTTATCTAACGTCGAAAATTCTAACCTTTATAAAGTTAATCCTCCTATAAGAGAAGTCGAGGACGTGGATTATCTCCGAAAGGCGTTTAATAAAGGGTATTTTGATCTTGTCGGAACGGATCACGCGCCGCATTTACTATCCGAGAAAAATTCTAACGCTCCTCCGTCGGGATTTCCCGGACTTGAAACGGCATTTTACGCGTTATATAACTTATATGAAAGGAAAATTCTTAATCTGGGAATGATTTTTAAAATGTTGACTAACGGTTATAAGGTTTTTAATATCAAGAAGAGAGGGGAGATAAAAAAAGGGTATTACGCCGATCTGACGATTATCAGAAAAGAGCCGAATACTTTCGACGAAAAAAGCGCTCATACAAAAGCCGATTTCTCTCCGTGGAACGGGTTGCAAACCGGGGTAAAGATCGAAAGCGTTTTATTAAACGGAAAATTAGTTTATAATGACGGTAAATTATTATATTAGGAGGTTAGTATGAATTTTATAGATATGTGCAAAAAAAGATACGAGAGAATCAAATCCAATTTATGCGTCGGGTTTGATCCGGATATATCAAAGTTTCCGGATAAATTTAAGTCTATGACAATTGAAGAGTCTATTTCTCTTTATTTTAGCGAGATATTGCTTAATTTTAGTAAATATATCTATGTTATCAAGCCAAACGTCGCTTTTTACGAACAATACGGATTTGAGGGGCTGAAAGCTCTCAAGAATATTATAAAAGTGTCGAAAGATTTATCGATACCGGTTATTCTCGACGCGAAAAGAGGCGATATAGGGAACACCGCGAAAGCGTATGCCTTATCGGTTTTTGGGGAGTATGGCGCCGACGCCGTTACGTTATCTCCTTATCTTGGCGAAGATTCGTTGACCCCTTTTTTTGAATATAAAAATAAGGGATTTTTTATATTAGCGCGAACTTCCAACAAATCCGGCGGAGATTTCCAATTGCTGAAGGTCGGGGATAAGTATTTATATATGATAGTCGCAGAGAAGATTGCCGAATGGAATAAAAAGTATTCCCCATCGATCGGGGCGGTCGCCGGCGCTACAAGCGTCGATGAGTTAAAAAATATCGCCGGTTATTTTTCGGCCAATTCATGTCCGCCTATACTCATACCCGGCGTCGGTTCGCAGGGGGGAGATCTTGCGTCGGTTATCGAAGCGCTTGAGAGCTCGGGCTATCCATTATATCGGGCGTTTATTAATTCGTCGTCGAAGATTACTTATTCGCATAAAGGCGGAGCGGATGAAGATTACCTGACGGTCGTCGAGAACGAGATAAAAAAGATGATTATATAAATTTATAATGAATTTTATTGCAAAATATTTTAAATAAGTAATAATTATTTGATATAAGTTGCGCTCAAGGAGAGTAGGATGGACGAACTGAAAAATAAGGATTTATTAAATTACGATCTAAAAGTAAGAAATATAGGTAAAGCAAAGATAGAATCGCCTTTAAAGTTATCGTGCGTTATGAACGACGATATGGCCAACTTTGTAACGGACGACGAAAGAATATTGGCCGTTAATACGCTTGACGAGATGAATAAATGGCTAAGTAAAGAGAAGACGATACCGTCTTTTGAGAAAGCCGGTCCGAGGAAGGAGATTTACTTTAAACCTGGGGATACGATATCGGCGGTAGTTACCTGCGGGGGGCTATGTCCCGGACTGAATTCCGTAATCAGAGCGTTGGTGTATATGAGTTATTACAGATACCACAACAGGATCACTTACGGGATAAAGTATGGATACGAGGGGTTTATTGATAAATACGACCACGATATACTCAATCTTACGCCCGATATTGTTGAAAACATACACAAAATCGGAGGAACTATACTGGGAAGTTCCAGAGGCGAACAGGACGTTTGCGCTATCGTGGATAAACTTGTCAAACTAAAAGTTAATATACTCTACACGATAGGGGGCGACGGCACTTTGAGGGGATCGAAAGCTATTTCTGACGAGATAAAGAAGAGAAACCTCAAGATATCCGTTATCAGCATACCGAAAACGATAGACAACGATATCGCTTATATCGATAAATCGTTCGGTTCTGAAACGGCGTTTAGTAAAGCGTGCGACGCGATAGACTCGGCTCACGTCGAGGCGAAAGGCGCGTTTAACGGAATAGGGATAGTGAAAGTAATGGGGCGAAGTTCCGGTTTTATCGCGGCTAATGCGACGATTGCGTCAAACGACGTTAACTTCTGTCTTATACCGGAAGTTCCTTTCGATCTCGATGGGGAGAAGGGATTTTTGAACGCCGTTAAGCAAAGATTGACAAAATCAAATCACGCCGTTATTTTAGTCGCCGAAGGCGCGGGGCAGAGTTTTTTTGAGAATATGGAAAAGAGATTCGACGCTTCTGGAAATGAAAAACTTCACGATATAGGACTGTTTTTGAAGGATAAGATCAATGAGTATTTGGCTAAAGAGAATATTCCGACCTCTATAAAATATATTGATCCGAGCTATATTATAA
>JAGOCL010000057.1 GCA_017998755.1 Spirochaetota bacterium
GGGTGGGAGAGTAGGTCGTTGCCAGGTTTTTTTTATTAATTCATCTACTAACATTATTTCATTTATATTATTTACATAGAACGTTCAAAAAATTCTACAGATTTTAATTATTTTCATCGCGCGGTTTAATAAAATAAAAACTCTTCTTTTGACCCGTTTAATATTCTCTAAAAAAACTTGACTTGTTATATTTAATTATATATTTTTAAGCAGATAAGGAGATGCGGGTAAATGAGAAAATCAGAAATCGATAGAAAAACCAAAGAAACGTCTATTAAAATTGATATAGAACTTGACGGAGAAGGCGTTTCGCATATAAAAACTGGAATTCCCTTTTTTGATCACATGTTGACTAGTTTTTCAAAACACAGCGGAATTGACGTCGAATTATCGGTAGACGGGGATATAGACGTGGATTATCATCATACTATAGAGGATACGGGAATTGTTTTAGGCGCCGCGTTAAATAAAGCGCTTGGCGATAAAAAAGGGATCGAGAGATTTTCGGACGCTTTAGTTCCTTTAGACGAAGCGTTAACTAGAACGGTTTTGGATATAAGCGGTAGACCGTTTTTGCATTTTGGCGCAGAATTTAAAAGAGGCGACGACGGTAGCGGAGTAAATCCGTATCTATTTGAGGAATTTTTTCGCGGATTAGTAAACTCGGGAATGCTTACGCTACATATAGACCTTATAAGAGGCGATAACAGTCATCATATTGTAGAATCCATATTCAAATCATTTGCAAAAGCGTTGAAAAAAGCGATAAAAATAACCGGCGAAGATATCCCGAGTTCAAAAGGGACGTTATGATAGGAGTTATAGATTCTAAAATATGTAATATTTTTAGTTTGACAAATATGCTTAAAAAATTAGGCGCTTCTTTTAAAACTATCCAAAACGGCGATGAATTTACCGGAATTGATAAGATCATACTTCCCGGAGTCGGAGCTTTTCCAAAAGCTATGGAAAATCTTAATAAATTTGGGCTTGTATCCCCGATAATGAAATTTGCGGCCGAAGGCGCGCCTTTACTCGGAATATGTCTTGGAATGCAAATATTATTTGACGAATCTGAAGAGTTCGGACATTCCAAAGGATTGGGATTGATTCCCGGAAAAGTCGTAAAAATAAAGACAGACAATGTTTTGCCACACATGGGGTGGAACGATTTAATAATTACCGGTAAAAATTGTAAGATACTTGAAAACGTATCAAATAATCATTGCGCCTATTTTGTACACAGTTATAGAGCTGAGACTGAAGAATCTTATATCTGCGCATATACCGAATATGGAGATAAAATACCAGCGGTTGTTAATAAGGATAATATTTACGGAACGCAATTCCATCCTGAGAAAAGTCTTATTTGCGGCGAAATCATTCTTAAAAACTTTATAAATTTAAAGATATAAGCGCCTCTATGAAGAAAAACGTTATCGCGCCTATTGTTTTATTAGTTATTCTGTCGGTATTAATAATTATATCTCTTGGGATCGGTAGTAAATTTATAACAATCGGCGAGATAATAGATATATTGTTAAATAAACAAATATTTTCAAATGAAATAAATCCGATTGATAAAAAAATAATTTTACAGATAAGACTACCCCGAATTCTTTTTTCTGTTATTGTAGGAATGTCGCTATCGATATCAGGTCTTATATACCAGACTGTTTTGAAAAATCCTCTCGCCGAACCTTTCACTTTAGGCATATCCTCGGGAGCGACTTTGGGCGCCGCGCTAGCGATATTTATTTCAGATTATTTTTTGAAATTCAGACTTCCCATTTTCCCGTTTGCATTTGTCGGAGGTTGTTCGACTCTCTTAGTTCTTTCAATCGTTATATTGAAGCGGAATATTTCTTTATTTACCTTGATTTTTATAGGTATCTCTTTGTCGTATTTTTTCAACGCTTTCTTGACGCTTTTATTGTCAATGTTGGGAAACCGTTCCTATGAAGTATTGATTTGGATGTTCGGAACATTTTCTAATCCGCCGGGAATTACTGTTTTATTATTATATTTTGTCGGATTTCTAGTCGTGTTTATAATATTATTTATTTCTAATAGAAAATTGGATATTTTATACCTATCGGACGAATTAGCCGAAAGCTCGGGAATCAATATAAATTTTGATAGAAATATGTTTTTAGCGTTAACTTCCGTTATCACAATCGTTACAGTTTCGCTATGCGGCGTAATCGGATTTGTCGGTCTTGTAATCCCTCATTTATCAAGATTATTATTTGGATCAAAGCATAGGGATTTGCTGGCAACCTCGGCGTTATTAGGCGCGCTACTTTTACTAGTCGCGGACGATTTTGCCAGATCTTTATTATCATTTACATCGGATTATGGAAAAGAGATACCAATTGGCGTTATAACCTCGTTAATCGGCGCTCCTTTTTTTATCTACTTTCTTATAAAAAACAGGACTGTAATATGAGTTTAAAGACCTATGAGATAAAGAATATGTCTTTTCGGTGGAATAAGAAAACTGATTATCTTTTTAAAGACGTTAATATTGTTATTAAAAATACGGGAATTACGGCAATTTTAGGAAGAAACGGATCGGGCAAAACTACTTTTCTCAAAATATTGGGCGGATTAAAAAGAGATTACGAAGGAGACGTATTTTTAGACGGAAAAGAGATAAGAGCGTATGGAAGGCTTGATCTGGCAAAAAAAATTTCGTTTGTTGAACAAAGCGATAACGGGAATATACCTTTATCGGTGTGGGATGTTGCGAACTTAGGAAACTATCCTTATTCAAATTTATATAACGAAGACAGACAACTGTCGCGCAGGACGGACGATGTTATTAAACTTCTTGAATTAGATGAAATTTCGGATAAACAGTTTACAAATTTATCGGGAGGCGAAAAACAGAAGACGATGATAGCCAGAGCTTTATGCCAATCCCAAAATATTATACTCCTCGACGAGCCGACTTCGTCGCTTGATATTAACAATCGAGTTGAAATTATGAATATTTTAGAAAAATTATCCGTTGAAAAAGGGGTGTTAGTCGTAATCATATCGCACGATATTAATTTGATCTCAAAATACGCCTCTTCGATTATATACGTAAGCGATAAAAAAATTTATCAAGCGGATAAAGATGAATTTATGACGGATGAAAAAATATCTTCTGTTTTCAATATTAAAACCGCCTCGTCGGTATTTGACGGTAAAAGAATATTTTATTTCTGACTGCTTAGCTGTTTAAATATTTTCCGTATCTTTACATTTGTTTATGGATTCAATATCAATATCGTGTCCCATTTTTGTTTTCTTTGTATAGAGATACTTATAATTTTCGGAGAATACGCATACGTCCCCTTTTTGAATATCTACTTCAAAATTATGTTTTTTGAGGTAGCTAATTTTCTTTGGATTATTTGTAAACATCTTTACCGAAGTATATCCTTGATCTTTGAGTATCCATGCCGCTTGATGAAAATCTCTCTCGTCGTCTTTATGTCCCAAATGAATATTGGCCTCGACCGTATCCATACCGTCGTTCTGTTGCAGAGCGTATGCCTTTATTTTTTGACCGAGCCCTATTCCGCGCCCTTCTTGTCTTAAATAAACTATCGCTCCTTTACCGTCTTCGGCTATTTTCTTTAAAGAGTAGCGCAATTGGTTGTTGCAATCGCATGATTTTGAGAAAAAAACGTCGCCCGTAAGACATTCAGAATGAATTCGAGTGAATCCGTTCTTATAATCCCCCATAGATAAGAAGACGTGTTCTTTGTCGGTGTATAATTCTTTATAAATTGTTATATCAAAAGCGCCGTATTCGGAGGTCAATTTTGCCGACGAAACTTTTTCGACGTTACAGTACGCGGTTTTTTGATATTCGACCAACTCTTCCACCGTACAAAAGGGCAAATTATTTTGTTTGGCGAATTCTTTCGATTCTTCAATCGATAACATACTTCCGTCGTCTTTTACCATTTCGCATATTAGCGCCCCTTCGTTAAGCCCCGCCCATTTACAAAGAGACGTAGCCGCTTCGGTATGTCCCCTTCTTTCTAGCAGACCTCCCCGTCTCGCCGCCAACGGAAAAAGATGTCCCGGAGTGATAAAGTCTTTTAAAGTTTTTGACGGATCTACCAGATCTTTGGCGGATATATAGCGTTCGTAAGGGGATATGCCGGTTTTAACGTTGACGCTGTCGACCGATATAGTAAACGCAGTTTGATGAAGATCGTTTTTTAAAGTCGGCATCAAAGGGAAACCTTTACTTCGCGCAATATCTGTGGATATGGCGGCGCAGACAAGCCCTTTGCCATAGGTAGCCAGAAAGTTTACTTTTTCGGGCGTTAGCTTATCTATTGCGACAATCAGATCCGCTTCGTTTTCCCTATCTTCGTCGTCGAATACGACAGCTATTTCTCCTTTAGAAAAAGCTTCCAATAATTTCTTTATTTTTGTCATAATATCCTCCGTTTGATATTGCATAGTTTACATATTTCACAAAAAAATCGGTCTCAATATGTACGTAGTCTCCGATTCTTTTTTCTTTAAGATTTGTTTCTTTTATAGTCTGAGGTATAACCGTTACTTCAAAACTTGCCGACGAAACGGAGCTTATCGTTAACGATATACCGTCGATCGCTACCGACCCCTTTGGAATAATGAATCGACGCAGTTCTTCGTTTGTAAGAAATTCAAAAAAATGATCTTCGCCTCTTTTATCAATTCTAATTATTTTTACTCTTCCGTCTATGTGCCCTTGAACAATATGTCCGCCTAATCTGCTATCAAGTCTGAGGGCTCTTTCAAGGTTTAATTTTACGTTACTAGAAATTCTTCCGATTTTGAAATTTGATATGTCGGAAGTCGTCTTTGATACGTGAAATGTAAGAACAGTTTTGTCTATAGAAACGACAGTCAAACAAACGCCGTTTAGCGCTATCGAGTCGCCAATTTTAACGTCTTCAAGTATTTTGGAACAAACGACTTCCAGCTTTCCGTCGCTAGAAATACTGCGAAGAGTTCCGATTTCTTCGATTATACCTGTAAACACAGCGGTTCCCCCTTAGCCATATCTACCATAAAATTGTTATCGATGATTTTGGTAGAAATAATATCGAATTCTTTTAATTGACTTATTGTCTTAACGTTATTGTTTCCAAGTACCCCCAAACCGTCGTTTCCAAGGAAAGAGGGGTTGTAGAAAAGTATTACTCTATCGGCAAGTTCGTTTTTTAGGAACCAACTATATACTTCGGATCCCCCTTCTACCAGGATAGAATCAATTTCGCGTTCTTTACAAAATTGAAAAAGGGAATTCCCGTTTTTTGAAATATCGCCGTCGATTATAAAATTTCTTCCGTCGTTAGGAGCAAAACTTTTAAATAAATCTTCATCGTTTGATTTTGAAAAAACAAGTTTATCCACCGGTTTTTGTTCTAAATTTACAAGACGGCAATTCAATCGAGGATTGTCTCTTAATATTGAATTTTTCCCGATAGCGATAGCTTTAAGACGGCCTCTAAGCGTTGCGACTATGGCGCGACAATTGTCGTTAGATATCCACTTCGAATCGCCTTCGGCAGTCGCGATCTTTCCGTCGAGCGTTAAGGCCGCTTTCAAAACTACGTAGGGCCTGTCGTTTTTTTTATAAAAGTAATAAATAGAATTCAAATCTTTGTCTTTATCAGATAAAACTCCGGTTTTAGTCTGAATTCCGGCGTTATTTAAGATAGCAATACCTTTTCCGGCGACTCTATGGTCAATATCGGTATTTCCGATAACGACAGATTTTATTTTATGTTTGATTATAGCGTCGACGCACGGCGGGGTTCTGCCGTAATGACAACAAGGTTCGAGGTTGACGTACATGGTCGAGCCGCAAAGATCGTTTTTATCCGGAGCATTGTTAATCGCGTCGATTTCAGCGTGGGATAGACCGACGCGCTTGTGATAACCTGTAGAGACGATCTTATCGTTTTTAACGATAACAGCGCCTACCATCGGGTTGGGAGAGGTAAATCCAAGACCTTTGCGCGCTTCGTTTAAAGCGATGGACATATAATATTCGTCGTTTTTCTGCATAAATCCCCGTTCATTCAGGGCGCGGGAGGGAAGATCGATGAAAAAAAATATTCACCAATATAAGAAAAATTTCTTACCCTTCTCTCATCCAGACTCGACTGTCGGTATCGGAATTTCGCCGATTCGCGCCTTACGGCTCGCGGACTTTACCGCCGGTAGGGTTGCCCCGTCCCTGAAGGAATAATAAATATTACCAAAAAAATAAGTAATTGTAAAGCTAATAATAAAATAAAATATACTGCGAAAAACAAATTCTACTAAAAATTATTTGATTAAATTGTTCTGATGAAATAAATCGGACGAATACAATAGCATTGTTCTTTCTTCAAGCAGAGTATATCCCCAGTCGTCCGTTTCTATGGCTTTTTTCCCGTTTTGAAATTTATTTGTTTCAAGTAGGGATTTTAAAAGTCTTTTTTGTTTTTCAATTAATTTGTTTATCAAAGATTCGTCGAAATACAAATTGTTGTAAAGGATCATACTGAATGTAATTTTAAGAAACAGACCTTTACCCATCCAGTCGCCTATTTCGATAAAATCAGGATCCGAATAGGTAGATTGCCCGAGTTTGTGTTTTACCGTCCAAAACCAATTTTTAAACCTATCGGAATTGCTGAATTTCACAATTACGTCGGGGGTCATCGATAAACCGTAGACTTCAACCATAAAGGAGTAAATTTCGGCAAAAAGGGCGACTATTTTACCGCCGTGATTGACGATATTATCGCCAAATAATTCGCTTTTAAAGCATATATCTTTTTGACAACGGAAATACATTTTCAAATCGTTATAATTAGCGCTGTCTTTTATATCGCTCATCTCTCTCTCTGAATATTTATTAATATTTTTAAATTCAATAAAAACAAGATATTTTACGTTTATTAGTAATATAACTAATTATTTAAAAAATTCAATAATTATTTATAATTATTTCAATTCATTAAATAAATATTGAGTTTTTTTATTATATAGAATAGAATATAAAAAAAATCAGGAGGAAATAATGAATACTACGATAGATAAAGAGCAGATGAATAGGATTACGTATTCTTACCATTGGGATCCGTTTCAGGTTCTTGGGTATCATGAAGTTACCGTCGACGGGAAAAAGGTCGGATCAGTTAGGGGGTATTTACCCGAAGCGCGAGACGCCGAGTTAGCGATTATAGAAAAGGGTAAAAAAACTTATAAAAAAATGGAGAAAGTCCATAACGACGGGATGTTTGAAGTTTTATTAGATAAAACCGGTAAGCCGGATTATCTTTTTAAAATAACTAATTGGGAGAATCACTCATGGGAGATAGACGATCCTTACAAGTACGATCCGGTACTGACTGATTTTGATTTCCATCTGTTTAACGAAGGTAATCACTATAAAATTTACGAAAAGCTTGGGGCTCATCTTATCGAAAACGGCGGGAAAAGCGGTACGTTATTTTCCGTATGGGCGCCGAATGCTAAACGAGTTTCGGTTATAGGGAATTTCAATCATTGGGACGGTAGAAGAAACTTGATGAGAAACAGAGGATCTAGCGGTATATGGGAGCTATTCATTCCGGATATTGCCGAAGGGGAAGTGTATAAATTTGAAATTAAGACTCAAGACGATCGTCTTTTAGAAAAAGCGGATCCATACGCTTTTAAAACGGAGTTGAGACCAAAAACGGCGAGCGTCGTTCATAAATTTGGCGCGTACCAATGGAACGATAAGTTTTATATGGAGAATAGGGATAAACGGAATCATTTTAACGAACCTGTATCTATATATGAAGTTCATCTTGGAAGCTGGAAACGAAAGGGATACAACGAGTATTTAACTTACAGAGATTTTGCTTTGGATCTTGTTAATTACGCGTCGGACATGGGCTATACTCATATAGAGTTACTGCCGGTTGCCGAACATCCTTTCGACGGCAGTTGGGGGTATCAAGTTACCGGTTATTTTGCTCCGACTTCGAGATTTGGTTCGCCCGAGGATTTTTGTTATTTTGTCGATAAATGTCACGAGAAAGGGATCGGGGTTATTGTAGATTGGGTGCCGGCTCATTTTCCGACCGACGCTTTTGCATTAGCGCAGTTTGACGGAACGGCTTTATACGAGCATGCCGATCCTCGAAAAGGATTTCATAAAGATTGGACTACTCTTATATTTAATTTTGGACGTAACGAAGTCAGAAATTTTTTGATCTCCAACGCGCTTTTTTGGCTCGATTACTACCATATCGACGGATTGAGAGTCGACGCCGTAGCTTCGATGCTCTATTTGGACTATGCCAGAAAAGCCGGCGAGTGGATTCCTAACGAATTCGGCGGTAACGAGAATCTGGAAGCGGTTCATTTTATTAAAAGACTTAACGAACAAGTTTATTTAGAACATCCCGGAGTTTTGATGATAGCCGAGGAGTCGACCGCATGGACGGGCGTATCTAGACCTACATATGTCGGCGGACTGGGATTTGGCCTGAAATGGAATATGGGGTGGATGAACGATTTTCTGAAATATATCTCAAAAGATCCTATTTATAGAAAGTATCACCACAATAGTTTAACTTTCTCTATGATATACGCTTTTAACGAAAATTTCGTATTGGTGCTATCGCACGACGAAGTCGTTCACGGTAAGAATTCGCTTATCAGTAAGATGCCGGGAGACGATTGGCAGAAATTTGCCAATTTGAGATCGGCTATAGGATTTATGTACGCTCATCCCGGGAAGAAATTAACTTTTATGGGGAGCGAATTCGGTCAATGGCGCGAATGGAATGCAAATCAGAGCTTGGATTGGCATCTGCTGGATTGGGACAGACATAGACAACTGCAAAATTATTTTAAGAGCATTAATAGGATTTATAAGGAGAACCCCGCGTTATACGAAGTAGATTTTCAGTGGCAGGGTTTTGAATGGGTAAACTGCAACGATTGGGAAGGCTCTGTGGTGAGTTTTCTAAGAAAAGGGCAGGATCCTAACGACGTCGTTCTTACTGTTGTTAATTTTACGCCGATACCGCGATATAACTACAGAGTCGGAGTTCCTAAGCATTGCCATTGGGACGAGATACTAAATTCCGACGCTATTGAATTCGGCGGCGGAGGTTTGGGCAACTACGGCGGATTTTGGTCGGATCAGTGGGCTTGGGATAATCAACCCAATTCGCTATGTTTGACGATACCGCCGCTTGCGATCGTTATGTTTAGAGCGAAGAAAGAAGCGCCGCAAGTAACGACCGAAGCGACTAGCAAGAAAAAATAAGAATAAATTGACGATTTTATTAACCTACGAACCTATTAACCTACGATTTAAATCATAGGTTAATAGGTTCGTAATTTTGATGTTATTTGATTATATCTCCGGCTTCTTTGTACCAAAGGACAAAGTCCAGATGAGATAGCGGTATGTTTATTTGAGAACTGAAGTCCTTCATTCGCGATTCGATTGCGTAGTATTTATCTTTAGTTATAGTCTTTGGGATTTCGTTTATAAATTTATATTTTTCAAGATTTCTTAAAATATGTCTGTCGAGGATTGCAATATTTTCGCCAAAACCGATATTTCTAAGAAAGTGGCTCGCTTCTTTTAGGCCAATACCTTTAATATTTTTCCAAAACCATTCTCTTGTCTGAAAAATATTATCAGTATCAATATGCTTTTTTATAAAAATTTTATTGTTTTCCATGAATTTATATTTCGCCTCGACTATATACCGCGCTTTGTTGTTTTTAAATCTTACGATTTTAAGTATATCCGCGATTTGATTTGCGTCGTCGGAAAAAATTAATTTTTTTTCCAAAAGGGTTTTTACCGCTTTGTCCGCTGAGAAAGCTTTTGATTGAGGGGTCAACAGACAAAAAACTAGTTCGTAGAATATCTCTTCCTCGCCTGAGCAGTTCCAAAGATGCGCAAATTCGTTTAATCTTTTTACAATACGGCTTTTTACGACGCAATAAATATCTTTTATCTCTTCATACGCCATTTATAACTCTTTTTTACAAATATTTATAAAATAATCCAAGGTTTTATCTTTTCTAATCTTTTTTTTGAGATATTTGAATAGTTTTACGGCTTTTTTGAATTTCTTTTTTGAGAATAGGGTTACTGCGTTTTCGAAGACTTTTTTATTTTCATTTTTTTCAAAATATTCGTCGTCTGAAGGGATGCAATCCAATATTTCATATATTTCTAAAGGAGCTGAGTTTTTTTGATGATATTTTCCAAG
>JAGOCL010000058.1 GCA_017998755.1 Spirochaetota bacterium
TGACTTCCGGAAATATTACTCCGCCGTTACCCTCGCCGCCTATCTTCGAACCGATCTCCTCCATTTTCTCCGTAACGTTTATCTCGCCCGTCGGAACTCTATACGTCCGCTCGCCGTATTTTTTCACTACGTCTTCAACCATTCTTGAAGTACTGGTATTTATTACGACTTCAGTTTTTTTGCCGCGTTTAAAATATTGAGAAACGGCTAACGCCAGAGTGTACTCTTCGGATAGTATCGTTCCGTCGGAGTCAGCCAAAACCAACCTGTCTCCGTCTGGATCAAGCGCAAATCCTATATCGACGTTCTTTGTTTTTATAAAATCGGTAAAAGTTACAAGATTAGCCGGCGTCGGTTCCGGCGGATGCGAAAAGTATCCCGTCGGCTCTATGTTTATGGCTTCAATCTGGCAACCGAATTCTTTAAGCAATTTTATCGTATGTTCGCCGCCGGCGCCGTTTACCGTATCAAGAGCGACTTTGAGCTGTTTACTTTTAACAAGTTCTTTATCAATCATCTCAGTTACGGTTTTGATATGCGTATTTGGAATATCAGCGTCCGCGCCGCGTTTCCCTATTTTATCATAACTAACAAATTTAAAATTTTTATTATTGTAGATTTCGGATAATTTGGCAAATTCCGCCGGCGATATAAACTTACCTTTATTGTTCACAAGTTTTAGAGCGTTCCACTCCAAAGGGTTGTGGCTTGCAGTAACTACTATACCGCCGGCGTATTTGTTTTTGGCTACTCCAAAAAGAACTACCGGAGTAGGAACTATGCCGATATCGACGACGTCTCTTCCGCAGAAATTCATAACGCCGCATACGATATCTGTAACCATACTGCCCGTTACTCTCGAATCCCGCCCTATCAGTATCGGTCCGTCCTGCAGTATCATTGAAAACGCCGATAAGTAATCAGTCAAGATTTGCGGAGTCAACGAATCCCCTATTATTCCTCTAATACCGGATATTGACGCTTTTAACGACATAGGCGCGCTCCATTATAGTAAAATTTATATATTGTTGTATATATTTATACTTCTTTGTTTGTTTTTAGGTTTTCTTCTTCGATTTCTTCGTCCGTTTCATCATTATTTGAACCTTCAGTATTTGCGCCGTTTTTATCCAAAATCGTTATAGAATTGATGTTATTCTTAGGAGTTATCCCCAGAAATCCATATATCTCTTCCGCGTCGAGAGTCTCTTTTTCAAATAGTTTTTCGGCAAGTTTTATAAGATTATCTTTATTCTGACTAAGTATATCTTTCGCTCTGTTGTACTGCTCGGTAATAACGAGTTTTATCTCTGAGTCGATAACTTCTGCAGTCTTTTCCGAATAATCTTTGTGAGTGGCTATCTCCTTACCTATAAAAATCGGCTCGTCTTTTTGCCCGTAAGATATAGGTCCCAATTTATCGTTCATACCCCACTGCGTTACCATCTTTCGGGCTAATTCCGACGCTCGACTAATATCGTTCATCGCTCCGGTGCAGATATCTCCGATTATTAACTCTTCGGCTACTCTCCCCCCCATAAATATACAGATATTGTCTAATATTTTGAGTTTGGATAAATGAAATTCGTCGTTATCGGGAAGCATCGACGTAACCCCTAGCGCCATCCCTCTCGGTATAATAGAAACTTTATGTATCGGATCTGCGTTTTCGACAAACATCCCAACGATTGTATGTCCCGCTTCGTGGTAACTTGTTATCTTTTTATCTTTCGGCGGGATAAGCTTAGATTTTCTGGCTACCCCCATCAACGCTTTATCTCTGGATTCTTCAAATTCCTCCATTGACACTTTGCTCTTTCCCAATCTCGCGGCGAGTAAAGCCGCCTCGTTTACCATATTCGCTATGTCCGCTCCGGAAAATCCCGGAGTAGATCTGGCTAATCTCTGCAAATCGACTTTCTTTGATAGCGCGACTTTCTTGGTATGAATTTTAAATATCTCCTCGCGTCCCTTGACGTCCGGGTTGTCGACGACGACTTGTCTATCAAATCTTCCCGGTCTAAGCAACGCCGGATCTAATACGTCCGGTCTATTTGTAGCCGCGACAAGAATAACCCCAATCGTCGGATCAAATCCGTCCATTTCGACAAGAAGCTGATTTAGCGTTTGCTCTCTTTCGTCGTGTCCGCCGCCGTATCCGGCGCCTCTGGTCCTTCCGACGGCGTCAAGCTCGTCGATAAACAGTATGCATGGGGCGTTTTTTCGGCCTTGATCAAACAAGTCGCGGACTCTCGAAGCTCCGACGCCGACAAACATCTCAAGAAAGTCCGAACCGCTCATATAAAAAAACGGCACAGCGGCTTCTCCGGCGACGGCTCGGGCAAGAAGGGTCTTTCCCGTTCCGGGAGGTCCTACGAGTAGTACCCCTTTTGGTATCTTTGCGCCGATTCTGGTAAATCTATGCGGATCTTTCAGAAATTCTATAACTTCTGATAGCTCCATTTTCGCCTCGTCCACGCCTGCCACATCGTTAAACGTAAATTTTTCTTTCGGATCGTATTTCTTCGCTTTAGACTTGCCGAAAGAAAAAGCTTTATTCCCTTGTCCTTGAAATTGGCGGAACATCATCCATACGACAAATACCAAAACAAGTATAGGCAGAATATTGAACAAAAACATCGTAAAAAAGGGATTTTGATCTGGTTCGGTCTTAAATATGATATTATTTTCATTAAGAAGTCTGTAAAGCTCGCCGTTGTCCCAAATTGGCGGTATCATCGTGGTAAATTCTATATCTGCCGAAGCGCCTTTTCTGTAAATTCCCGATATTTTCCCGTTTTCCATAATAAGAAGAGGTTTGCCTATATCGGATATAATTCTACCGTCTTCTTCTTTTATTAATGATATAAATTCATTATAAGAAATCGTATTGTTAGTTTGATATTGAGTGTAGAAAAAATACATTAATATAATAGCCGCTAAAGCGATCCCGACGAGAGCCATTCTACCGGGTCCCCCCGGAGTTTGCCGATCTTGCGGTATCTTTGGATCTATTTTCTTTTTATCGTTGCCGTCGCTCAATTTGTTCTCCTGAATATATTCTGATTATCTATTAATTATTTTTTTTATAGATTATATGAAATTAACCTTTTTTGATAAAAAAGACAACTAATTTACAAAATAATTATATGAAGCTTCTTCAATTGTTTTGATTCTTGTTTTAAAATAATTGGCTTCCGGATACGCTCCAGAATCGTCGCCCGATAGAAGTCTGTAAAATGCGGCGTTTCCCCATTTTGCAGGTTTATCTTCTATAACGTCGGCTTTACCAAGATCGTTTTTAACGAAAGGCGCTATCGTCTCTTGCCATTTTTGTATACGCGCCGCGCTTTTATCCGCGTCGAAATAGTCGTTTTCCTTTTTAATCAATTCTTTAAGGTAGCGGTTATATCTATCGCGGTATTTTTTTACCGATAATATTTTATCGATTAACGGAGCTTTTACAGCTCCCCATTTAAAAGGATCCTGCAAACCGGAGTTTTTGACAATTAGCGAGGTTCCAAGAGTATTATCGTAGTCGTACGGGATAAAATAACCTTTACCTTTATCGTCAAAGTAGAGATAGTAATTGTTCCCGTTATTCGCCCAGTAATCGTCCCACATACCGACTGCGACGTTTACAGCCTGCGCTTTAAGAAACAGATCAACGTCGAAATTTTTCTCGATCCAGACGGCGAAACTCCACCCCTTCAATTTATTGAGGTTTCTCATAAATTCGACAAGTTTGTTTTTAGCTCTGTCAAAATCTTTTTTATTAGTCTTAAGATCGTAATTCACGCGGCGTTTTGTTCCGTCCGGATCTTCGATCCCAATCCCATTAAGACTTCGTAGATTCGCTCCCCACAAACACTTCCAAAGATCGCCGTTATCCGAGTTCTTATTAGCGTTAAACCTCGTTTTGACAAATTGTTTATCGACCGGCTCTACCATTTCGTATAGTCCGTAATATACGGGGCTTTCCTCCTCGGCGAATTTCAAATAGAGACGGCAATAACTCGATCTAGGCGCGGTAAATACTCCGAACCGATGAAACAGGTCGTAGCAATATATCTCTCTGACAAACATCGAATCGTCTTTGAACCATTTGAGATTTAACGAAGTCAAAGTATGAAAATCAGCTTTATGGTATTCGTTGAAATCCACCCGAAAATGAACGAGTCTGTAGTCCGGTTGCTCGGCGTTATGCTCCTCCCCTTTTTTACCTTCGGGTCTCCTCCTGCTGAGATTGCCTCTTATCCTGAACCCCGCTTCGTTGATTGTTTCGACAACGCCGTTTTTCTCAAAAACAAAATCGCACGGAACGTCTTTTTCGTTTCTTGGGTCTTCGTCAAAATTGAGGAGTATTTTATTCCAATTCTCCGTGTTTATATTGATCGTTATCTTCGGTACCGATTCGATATCAAAAACATAAGAAGACGCGCTCCATCTTTTATCCGAAATAAAATATTTATCCGCCGCGCAAAGCGGTAAATTTTGAACCGATATTACCGCTATTATCGACAAAAAGAAAGCATATTTTTTCATCATAAAATTTCCTATACCGAACAGATAAGTTCGGATTCAAACATTTTTACCCCTTCGTCGCGGAATACGAGTTTAATCTCGGATATGCAGTTTTTTATTATATCCGCTTCGTTTTCGTCGCAATAAACGATTAGCAAGAAGTTCTCTTCCGGCCATGTATGATCCCCCATTCTCGGCCCCGAACTCCCTACTCCGTGAACCGCAGGTATTTTTGTGTACATATTAACGACGTTATTCTTCTTAAACATATCGAACAGATCTTCTTCAATCGATCGGTTCCCAATTATTTCTAGTCTCTTCATAGTACCCCCTTGTTAGTATTTCCACCCAATGCCAAATTATAGTTTCGCTTCGCTGAGTTTCTTCTTTCTATACTGCATACGTTTTTCTTTTTTAACCGCTTTTTTAGCTTCACTTTTGGCTCTCATTTGGTAAAAAATCGAGTAAATCGACGGTATCAAAAACAACGTCATAAGCGTACTTACCGTTAATCCCCCCAAAACCGTTAACGCAAGAGGCTGACTTAAGTCCGACCCTTCCCCTTTCACAAAAGCCATAGGCCCCAGACCAAGTACGGTAGTTAGCGTCGTCATTAATATCGGTCTTAACCTATTGCCGCCCGCTTCAACCATAGCGTCGAATATTGACATATTTCTCTCGATTAGCATATTCGCGTAGTCCACAAGAATAATACCGTTATTTACTACGATTCCGACTAATACTATAAGCCCTACGGCGGTAAATATGCTAAATTTCTGACCCGTAGCCAAATATATCAGAATAACGCCGATCAAACACAGCGGAATAGTGAAGAATATAATAAAAGGATCGAGGAAAGACTCAAACTGCGCCGCCATTATTCCGAATACCAAAGCGATCGAGATAATTAGTATAAAAAAGAATTTCTGAAAATATTTCATCATCTCTGCAAAATCGCCGGAAAACTCTATAACCGTTTCGTCGTCTTGAGGAATTTCTTGATTAATTAACTTTCGGACTCTTAACTCAACTTCGTTTAGTTTAACTCCAGGTTTGATACCGCCGGTAACGTGAACGACTCGCGTCTGATTTTCTCGCCTTATGCTAACGGGTCCTGTCGTTTTCACAAATTGAGCGAAGCTCGAAAACGGAATTCTTTTGCCCATACTGCTAACGACAAATATCTTCTCAAGATCCGGTAGAGCGTCTTTGTCTTCTTTTTCAAGAATTACCAAAATATCGTATTCAGACCCCCCCTCTCTGAAAGTCGAAGCCGTTACGCCGGCAATGTTAGCTCTCAGTTCTGTCCCTATCGAAGCCATATTTAACCCTAGGGAGTACGCTTTATCTCTATCTATAGATATCTCGATCTGAGGAAGTCCGTCTTTCATGTCTATTACCGGCTCGGTAACTTCGGGAACGTTATTTTTAAGAAGTTCTTTAATTTTTTCAGCTACATATCTCGCTTTATCCAAATCGTTGGTCTTCACTATAATATCTATCGGCGACTTCCTTAGCCCCATACCGGATCTGGAAAAAGTAAAAATTGCCGAAGGAAAATCGTTAAAATGTTTTCTTAATTTTTCTTTGATTGTAAAAGAATCTTCAACTCTCTCGGCGTACGGAGGTAAAGTAATCATAATTTTACCTTTATTTGACTGGGAAGCTCCCATAAATCCCATAAACCCCTTTTCGCCTGTTGAAGTTACTATTTTTTTGTAAGATTTAACTTCGCTTTTTACCGTCAGCTCAATTTGGTTCATAATATCCTTAGTCTCTTCAAGCGTTGTTCCGATAGGAAGTTCAACTTCGACCGAAACCGAATCCTCGCCCGATTGAGGCATAAACTCAAAACCGGCTATCGGAATTAAAAACATTACAGATATAAATATCGCAACCATTATAATAATAGTAACGGCTTTATGTTTCAACACAAATTTCAAAGCGTTTTTATAGCCGTTACTGAGACCCGTCCAAAATTTTTCAAGAAAATCGTCTAATATTTTGAGAATTCCGGTAAGGGGCTCCTCCATTCGGGAAGAAATCTGAAAATACTTGCTAGTCAATACCGGAACAAGAAATATCGCTACCAATAACGACGAGACAAGCGATATAACGACGGTAAAAGCCAGCCCAGAAAAAAGCTCCCCGATCATTCCCAATTGATCTTTAAACATAACAATCGGAGCGAATACGCAAATAGTAGTAAGCGTCGAAGCGGAAATAGCCGTCATCATCTCCTGACTGCCTAATATAGCCGCAATCGACGCTTTTGCCCCTTTTTCCCTATACCGGTAAATGTTTTCGAGTATTACGATCGAATTATCGACTAACATTCCGACGCCTAGAGCAAGCCCCGTTAAGGTCATCAAATTCAAGGTAAGGTTAAAGAAATACATTAACATAAGAGTTATTACAACCGATAAAGGGATCGATATACCAATTATAAAAACGCTTTTTATGCTTCTCAAAAATAAAAACAGTATCAAAACGGCTAAGAGCGCGCCCGAAACGACTGAATTAACAACTGTATTAAGGGACGTTCGTATGATTTTAGTGGTATCGTTGACGACTTCGATTTTAATACCGTTAGGCAACTCTTTTTTTATTTTTTCCAGTCTCGCCAAAACGTTATCGGCGGTTTTTACAGAATTTGTTCCGCTCTGTTTCTGTATCCTTATATATACGCCGGGATTACCGTCGATAAGCACGGTATTCTCTTCGTCTTTAAGTCCGTCGTAAACGTCCGCTATATCGCGTAGTCTTATAGGAATAGTCGAATTCATATTAACCGCAGTCATCGGATTAACGCCGCTTAGACCTTTATATCCGACTACCGTGTTTTTTATCTGCTCTATATCGGTATATTCGCCGGCCGTCCTCACCAAATAATTCATATTACCTTCGGTTATACTGCCGGCGCTAATCTGAATATTCTGCCCTCTAAGCATATTTGATATTTGAGTCAAAGTGAGATTATACGCTTCGAGGCGGTTCTGCGAAATCTCGACTCGTATCATTCGCTCCCTTCCGCCGGAAACGCCCGCCATAGCGACCCCCTCGACTTGCTCCAGCCGGGGTTGAATAATATCTTCGGATATCTTCAATAACTCTTCCGGAGTCCTGACGCCGGTTACCGCTAAAAACAAAATCGGCATCATAGCCGGATCAAATTTGAATATCATCGGCGTTTCTGCGTCCTCCGGCAAATATTTGCGGACAAACTCAAGTTTATCGCGAACGTCGTTCGCCGCTTCGGACATATCCGTCCCCCACGTAAACGATAAAATTATCTGACTATATCCTCTCGACGAAGTAGATCTTATTTCGTCGATATTCCCGACGTTGCTAAGAGCGCTTTCAAGAGGCCGCGTTATAAGTTTCTCAACCTCTTCAGGACCGGTCTCTCCGTAAGTTGCCATTACTAAAAGCACCGGCGGGTTTATCTCGGGATACAAATCTATAGAAAGATCTAAGGTCGCATATATTCCTAATGAAAACAGTAAGATAAATACGATTACTATGGCGACCGGATGTTTAACGGTAAATTTTGAAATCATTTATTTCTCCTAAATTAATCAATATTATCTATAATGGTTAAAGGATTGACAACTTCGATAATTTTTACTTTTGATTTATCTTCCAAAAGCGTTTGTCCTCTGACGACTACTTTTTCGCCAGGCGCAAGTCCTTCCGTAATTTCTACTTTATTATCTATTTGTATCCCTTGAACTACTTTTCTTTTTTCCACAGTATTATCTTCTTTAACTACAAAAACAAAGCTCTCCCCGTATCTCTTTACTACGCATTCCAAAGGAATTTTAACGATTTTGTCTTTGCTTTCCGTTATTATCTTTATCTTAGCAAACATACCCGGCTTTATTCTAGCGTCTTGGACAAACGATATTCTTACCTCCATCATACGAGTCTGAGGATCGACGACCGGAGAAAGTTCCTGAATCTTTCCTTTAAAAATAACTCCAGGATACGCTTCAAAAGTTATATGCGATAGAAGTCCAAGTTTTATCTTAGAGATATATTTTTCAGACACATATGCGACTATATTTATATCGGTTAAAACTCCGACTTTAGCTACCGACAACTGCGGCGATACGGTCGCTCCCAACTGACCGGTTATCGACGTAACCGTGCCGGATATCGTCGACTTTATCGGGCTAAGCGAATAAGTCATACCGGGCTTGGAAGGATCGACGTAGCCGATTTCCTGATTTTTAGACACATATGTTCCTATCGAAATATTGAGACCGACAAGTTTACCCATAACGTCCGGATAAACGTCTACCTCCGTCTTTGCTTTGACGTCGCCGTTTAGATCGAGGTAATTTTTTATCTCCCCTTTTACGGAGTTCGTAACGTTTACGGCAAAGATAATTTCTGCGTCCGCCGTCGCGTCTCCTTTCATCTGGGGTTTTGTAACGGGTTTCTTGCATCCCTGAAAATTCAATATAGCGATCAAAATCGTCGTTAACAAAAAAAACAGTTTGATTTTCATAGTTTATTCCTTATTTTTAATTAAATATATAAATTTTAATTCGAATATTTACGAATTAAAAATATTTATCATTCTCAATCTATCTCAATTTTGTATTGAGCGCGTACTCCAGATCAAGGAGCGCAGTCGTATAATTATACTCCTCCTGAAGTATATTATTTTTAGCCTTCTTGTATTCAAGTTCGGAATTCTGGACTTCCAGCAGTTCTTTGCTTCCCGCTTTATAAGCTATTTCCGCAAGATTATATGCCTTTTGGGCTAGTTCGTAAGTCATTCTCAACGTATTAAGAGAATTTATAGACTTTTGGAGTTTTAAAACGAGCGATTTGATCTCCAGCTCCGCTCCGTTTTTCAATTGCCTCATAGCTATCTCAGTCTGTTTTAGCTGATAATTATTATTTACAAGATCCATCTGCTTAGACGAAAACGGAAAGTAATAATCGAGCGGAAGACTGAAAGAAAACATTAACATGCCGCTATTCTGTTTCCAATTATCGCTCATATAAGTCGAATCCCCAAACCATGCGTCCTTACCGGCGTCCTTCTGAAAAGTCGGATCGACCGAAGCTCGAAATATAAAAGTAGGGGTCATCGACGCTATCGTAATATTTCTAACGTTTTTTAGAATATTCATAGAGCGGTACAGAGACTGAACGTCTAGGCGGTTGTCGATATATTTCTCGATCAGTTCGTCGCAGTCAAACTCCCTAACGACCGGGGTATCCATCCCGTTTACGAAATTCAACTCTACTTCGCTTTTTAGTCCGAGAGTCTGTTTGAACGACAACGCCGCCAGAAAATAGCCGTTTTCGATCTCCAATACGGCGGGCTTCATATTTTCATAAGCGACCTGCGCGGCTAGCATAGTATATTCCGTAACCAAACCGTTCTTGTAGTTTGCTACCGCCTGATTATACCTGTTTTCGGCGGCTTTGACGCTCTCTTTCAATAGTTCCGTATTTTGACGAATTAATAATAGATTATAATAATTCTTTCTTACGTCCCGCTCGATCTTCTTCTCCGCTATTTCTATATTGATCTTGCCGGAGTTATAATCCAAAACCGAATTGTATATAGAAAAAACTATGTAAGCGTTGAGAACGAAGGTCGTATCGAAAGATAAACTCGCCCCCCACTCCGGCATATCTATCGCATCAGTCTTTAGGACGCTGTCGTAAACCGTCCCGAC
>JAGOCL010000059.1 GCA_017998755.1 Spirochaetota bacterium
CCTATGAGCAAGGCGCAAAGAAAAGGCTCGATTACTCAAAATTACGCGCCTTGCCAATGCGTCGAGTCCAAAGATATTGGCGGCAAAGGGACCTGCAAAAACGGCTGTATTTACTGTTACGCAAATCGCGACGGCTCGATCGAACCTAATATTAATCCTAAATCGTTATGGCTTAGTACGAAAGAGTTGATATTATGAATTATAGAGAATATTTTATTGAATACGAAAACTGTTCGTTGTGTCCCAGAAATTGTAGGGTAAACAGGTATGAAAAAGCCGGATTTTGCGGAGAAACGGCGGAATTAAGTATTGAATCTGTTTTATTGCATAAAGGGGAAGAGCCTCCGATTTCATTTAAAAACGGATCGGGAACAATATTTTTTACCGGATGTTCGCTACGCTGTCCATTTTGCCAAAATATGCAGATAAGCCAAAATCCGGCAGATAAGAAAACCTACAATTTAAAAGATTTTTTCGATATTCTGGATAAATTGGTAGAATCCGGAGCGGAAAATATTAATTTCGTTACTCCCGACCACTTTCTTTCTCATATTATCGAAGGGGTAAAATATCTTAGGGCAAAAGGAGTCGATATACCGACGGTTTACAATTGTAGCGGATATCAGTCTCTTGAAAGTCTCAAACTAGCGAGCGAGTATATCGATATTTTCCTGTTCGACTACAAATTCGCCGATTCTTCCGCATCGAAATACGCTCTTAATCTTGAGAATTACAACGACGTCGCATTGCGGGGTTTGGAATTCCTATTTAAGAAAAAAGGAAATCTCCAACTCGACGCCGAAGGTAAAGCGCTTCGCGGCGTTATAGTCAGGCATCTGGTTTTACCGGATTTTGTCAAAAACAGCGTAGAAGTTCTTAATAATCTTTATTTTAGTTTCGGAAATAAAATATTTATTAGTATTATGAGCCAATATTCTCCAGAATACCTTAAAAACGGTTACGATAGACTAAACAGAAAACTTCGCAAAGACGAATACGAACAAATTGTCAATCTTGCCCGCGACCTTGATTTTAAAAACGGATTTATTCAGGATTATATATGCGGAAACGATCAATATTTACCGGATTTTAACGAAAAAACCGATTTCGACGTATGGTAAAACTAAAATACTATAGAACTGAGAATTCCGACAGATTCTTCCATAGTTTTTCCTCGAGCGTAGTCGATAATATTAACGAGTTTCTTCTTTTTCCTCTTTTCCTTAACATATACAATCGGATACTCTTTCAGTTGAAACAACATATCGTCGTTAAAATTATAATTTTCTATAAGCCTTCTGCCTAAGGGAGTGTCGATAAAACCAATCCTTTCGCCGTTAGATTTGAATATAAAGTCCATCATATCAAACATAGCCATAATGTGATTTTTAGAAATATGGTACGTTCGCTTAATCTTTTCATTCCACTTCAACTGTTTTAAAAGAACTTCGTCGACAATGGGAGTCTTCGCGTTCTGTTTCATCTGCTCAAATATCGATTGATTTATCTCCTCAAAATCACATTCGGGATTTTTTGATTTAGCCGCTAATACAAAAATATTTATATCGGGGGTGTATCTTTTAACTAAAGCCGGAATATTATAGTTCACGACATAATAATCTTTGATTTTCTTTATGGTCTGTCCGTAAAAATTTAAGAAATCCTTTTGGTCTACGATCGTATCAAACATCTCGTCGGCGTTCATATCAAGTTTGGGCATCGCGTCAAACGATCCGACAACTTTTGCTTTATCAAGACTTACGCCGAAATGTTTTTCAAAACGCTCAACCATTTCCGGGTATTTTTCGATCTCTTTCCCGGCGTTTATAGAAAACCTGTATTGACTGGCGTAATGATCCAAAATAAGCGCGTTTTTTAGGAATATCTTACCGCTTAGATTCGCCAGATAAACGGCGTTAGCGTAAGGAGATACCCCGAGTATCAACGCTTTTTCATAATGTACCTCGTTAGTCTCAGGTCTGACGTAAATGACGATCATCGGATTATTATTAGTTCTGTCGTCGAAGTAGTCTATTAATATATCCGGTTTAATCTCTGAAGTAATCATAATATTCCGCGCCGCCCTCTTAATAGATTATAAAAGATTTTTTGGGAAATGCAAATTTATTTATAGTAAAGATAGACATTTATAAATATTTTTATTATATTTCGTAGATTATGGAAAGTTCCGTTTCATTAAAAAATAAAACAGTTTTAAACAATCGCGCAAATAACGGCGATAAATTTACAGTATTAGTCGTAGATAACGACGATATGATCAAAAACGATATCCAATCTATACCTTCAACCTCAAAATGTTGTAATTTCTTGTATTTAAACGATATTTCGGATATTATCAAAGAATTAACAACGCGCGAAGTAAATTTAGCTATTTTAGCTTATATAGTTCCGGGAAAAAATATTCCGGAAATAGTTAAAGAAATATTAAGAATCAACGGCAATATCCCCTGTATTCTTTTAGATAACGCGAATTCCAAAGAAAAACTAATGGAAGCGGTTAATTCAAATTTATTTTATAAAATTCTCCAAAAGCCGTATAATGCGGAAGATCTGATGAAAATCATTCTGGACGGATTGGAGCTTTACTTTCTAAAACAGATGAACCTCGAATACAGGGAAGAAATTGAGAACAAGAATCTGATATCGGAAGAACTGCTTATCCGCATGGAAAATATTCTAAAAAACATCTCCGACGGAGTAATAGCGCTTTTCCCCGACGGTAAAATAAACATAGTAACTGAAAGAGCCAAATATCTCCTCTTTGAGGACGAAGACGAAACTGCAGACGACAAATCTATTATGGATACCAAACTAGACGACTATATTAAGCAAAAAGTGTTTTTTTTCATTCACAGTTCCGCTAAAAACGATAAAATCGAATGGAATATCAATAATAGGATATATTCAATCCAAATGACAAAGTTTTTTAACAACAAAGATAAATTGCTCGGATTTATTCTAGTTTTTATTGATATAACTAAAGAAAAAGAGATGGATAAATTAAAGTCCGATTTCGTATCAAACGTCAGTCACGAACTCAGAACTCCGCTCTCCTCGATACAAGGATTTTCCGATATGTTGATAAATAACGACGATTTATCGATAGACAAGCAGAAAGACTTCCTTAAAATAATCTTTAAAGAATCGGTTCGACTTTCCGATATGGTCAATTCTATCCTCAATATATCAAAAATCGAGGCCGATCTAAACAAGCCTGAGTTAAAGGAATACGAAATCTATCCGATAGTTTCAGATATCGTCGCCCTGTTAGAAAATAAAGCCGCCGGTAAATTTATAGATATCGAGACGTTTTGCGACGACAGCGGCGCAAAAATTCATACTAATCGCGGAATGTTGAAAGAAGTCCTGATAAATATCATAGACAACGCTATAAAATATACTCAAAAATACGGTAAAATCGATATTAACATTTATTACGATAACGATAAAACCGCGCTATCGATAAAAGATAACGGTCCGGGGATTCCGGAAAATGAAAAAGAGAATATTTTTAAGAAATTTTATCGAATAAACAACAATTCCGAAGAAAAAGGGACTGGATTGGGGCTTTCTATAGTTAAAGCCGTCGCAGAAAGATTAAAAATCGATATTGTACTAAATTCTAAAATGGGTAGCGGCTCTGAATTTATACTGTTTTTCAATTAATTTAAAGGAATATTCTACTATGAAAAACTTATACGTTATTTTCATATACTTTTCGACAATTGTCGCGCTTTTTTCATACGATTACGACTCTACGAAGTTTTCAATAACCGACGGAAAAGTAACGGATAAAACTACTAACGCCGTATCCTACGCGGTAAAAGGCTCGCCGGATATTACCTCTAACTATTATGGAGAAACTAAAAGAAGAACTATAAATACCGACGGCTTGATTTTTCCTAAATTCAGCAGTTCAGATCCGTTAATAGACGCTTTGTATTTATTAGCGATAGAAGAAGCGTATTTAGATATTAATAAAGACGGATACTTCGCCGCCGGCGAAAAGTGGAATCAAGCTTGGACGCGGGATATGTCCTACGCTATTTATCTATCGCTTGGGTTTTTATTAAACGATATCTCTACAAAATCTCTCGAAACTCGGATAGATAACGGACTAATTTTACAGGATACCGGCACCGGCGGAAGTTACCCTATAAGCTCCGACCGTATAGTTTGGGCTATGGCGGCTTATGAAACTGCTTTATGCTCTAAAGACGCCGTTTTTTACAATAAAGTATACGATACTATCAAAAACAGCGTAATGCAAGACTTAAAGATCAATTTTTGCCCAAAAAATGCGCTTTTTAGAGGCGAAGAATCGTTTTTAGACTGGAGAGAACAGACATATCCGATATGGATGGAGCCGGTAAATATCGGCGACTCCTTCGCGCTAAACGTAAACGTCTTATACTATAAAGCGTTCAAAATCTTAGAAATTATGTCAAAAAAACTTGAAATTACCGGCGAAGCCGATATTTGGAATAAATATTCGACAAATTTGAAAGAATCTATTGTTAATAATTTCTGGATTGAAAACAGAGATTATTTTGGAGCGTATATAATCGACGGCGCCTATCCGTATATTTACGATGGATACGAGACGCTCGGCGAATCCTTGGCGATTACCTCCGGATTGGTTTCTGAGGAAAAAAGTTACCTAGTTTTAAACGCCGTCGCTCCTTCTGATTACGGCGCCCCCGTCGTCGCCCCGCAACTAACCGGTATATCTCCCTATCATAACGACGCTATATGGCCTTTTGTTCAGGCGTACAGGGGGCTTGCCGCAAAAAAGGCCGGCGACATTAAGACGCTCGAATTTGAATTTGCGACGACGGTCAGATCGGCGGCGCATTTTTTGACGTTCAAAGAAAATCTTGTCGCGACTACGGGCGATAGCGCCGGAACGGCTATAAATTCAGACAGACAACTTTGGTCTGTCGCAGGTTACCTCTCCTTCATTTATAGAGTAATACTCGGTATGAGTTTTAGCGAAGAGGGATTATCGTTAAATCCGGTTATTTTTGACTCGATGAAAAACGGAGCGGTTCTTGAAGGATTTTCATATAAAGACTCTATATTAACGGTTAAAATTACAGGAACCGGCGATAAGATATCGGCATACTACTTCGACGGTAAAGTCGTACCGGCCGATTTTATCATCCCGCAAGATACCAAAGGCGAACATAATATTCAAATCGAACTTGATAGCGCCCCCAAAATTTTTGAACCGGTTACTCCAAAATACGACGCCGCGACGTACGCTCCGCAGATCCCCTACCCCGTTTTGGATATTTATAAAAATAAATACTATATAGAATGGAATCAAAAAAATCAAAACGGATTCAAACTTTTTCGAAACGGAGCGTATCAAACGACAATCTACGACAGCTCTTACGAACTCAAACCGGAAGATAAAGCCGTTGAATATTTCCTGACCTCCGATAGCGGGGATCTTCCGGCTTTGAAAGGAACGCCGATATGGATAGAAAGCGCCAAAAACGCTTTTTTTGTCGAGGCTGAAAGAATGAAATTTACCGGCGGAGAAATTCTCGGCAAAAACATCTCTAACGTGAAGAAAACTAACGCCAAATTATCGTTTTATCTCGATAAATCGACGTATAACTCGTCTGGGTATATAGGAAATTGGGGTAAAAAGCTAGGCGACTACGTAAATTTCGTCTTTAACGTTAAGAAATACGGAAAATATACGCTTGATATAAGATATCAGAACGGTAACGGAGCGGTCAATACCGGAGAGAGAGCGGCTATAAGATCGTCGTTTATCGACGGTAAACAAACCCGCGCTTTATACTTTCCGCAGAGAGGTTCGTGGATGGATTGGGGATTTTCATCTCCGCTAACTATCGAACTTGAGAAGGGAAAGCATACGTTTCAAATTCTTAACGACGAAAATTGTTACAGTCAGAAAAAAAGGCTCGTCAAAATAAACGTAGACCTTTTAAGAGTCAGAGAAATTGAATAAAAAAATAAATTTGATTATTATTAAAAAAAATAGTATAAATACAAAATATGAGTAAAAAACAGAATCTTGTTATTGAAGATCCTAAAACTCTTTTAAATATCTGCGGAGTCAACGATAAAAACCTAAGGCGTATTGAGAAGTTATCGAACTGCTCGATTCATTCTGTCGGTAACGAGATATGCTTTGAAGGCGAGAATGTTTTCATAGTCGAAAGAACTTTACAAAACCTGATACGTATATCCGAAACGGGCGGCGAAGTTTATACTAACCTTATCGAGCTTTTATATTACGAAATTGAAAGAAATCTCGATATAGATCTTAATACAGTATTGACCTCAAACATTGAAATTCATAAAATAAAAAAAGTATTCAATCCGCGAAGCGTCAATCAAGGCTTGTACATTCAACTTTTACGCGAAAGAGATATAATATTTTCTTACGGTCCCGCCGGTACAGGCAAAACTTTTATCGCGATAGCCTTTGCGCTTAACGAACTTCTTAATAAGCGTTATAACAAAATAATACTTACCAGACCGGTAGTTGAAGCCGGCGAAAATCTCGGTTTTCTTCCGGGAGATTATATTCAAAAAATCAATCCATACCTCATTCCGCTTTTTGACTCGATAAACTCGATATTAACGACGGAGATTAACGCCAAACTGATGTCCCAAAATTTGATTGAGATCGCGCCGCTTGCTTATATGAGAGGCAGAACATTTAACAACTCTATCGTAATACTAGACGAAGCTCAAAATACCACCTATACGCAGATGAAGATGTTCCTCACAAGATTAGGAGAAAATTCCAAACTGATTATAACCGGCGACATAACGCAAGTGGATCTTCCAAAAAAGATAAAAAGCGGTATGGTCGAAGGTCTTAGAATTGTGTCGGAAGTAAGCGATATCGGCATTGTCGAATTTCAGGAAAAAGACGTGGTCAGACATCCTCTGGTCAAAAAAATTATTAACGCGTACGATAAATATGAAAGAAAAGAACAAAACTAAAAGAAAAATAACAACTACCATTATCAATTATTTTCAAAATATTATTTTAAGAGATAAAGATATATTTTTAAAACTCTCCGTAACGCTTATGTTATTTGCGGCAATATTTTTAACGATAGTCTTAAAGCCTATCGGCAAAATCTTCACGCCTCAATTGGGAGCTATAGTTAATTACGACATCGTCGCCGATACTGATATAAAATATATCAACAAAGTAGAAACGGAAAAAAATATTACCGCTATAAAATTGAAAACTCCGCCGGTTTTCTTGTTTGATATATCAAAAACCAACGAAAGATTAACCGTTTTAACGACTTTGCTCGATAAACTATTTATCGCCAACGACATTAAGGAGACGGCCGATCAATTTTATAAAATCGGAATGGTGTTTTCTTATGAAGAAATTGAGTCGATAAAACAGATTATCGAGATAAACCCGGAATTCACCAAGCGATTTGTCGAACTTCTATTTAACTATTCGAACGAAGGAATAATAGAATCAAAAGTCGCCTCGGACGTCAAATATGAAAAATCCGGCATCATAATAATTACTAATATCGACAACAGAATCGATGAAACTCTTTACTATCAAGACGAGCTTTCAAGATTTTCAGTTAATTTGAAAGAATTAAGGGAAAATATTGACTCTTCATTTGCAGAATACGATAAAAATAAAAGAAATCTGATATATTCTATATTTAATAGGGTTTTAGTTCCAAATATCTTAATCGACGAAACCCAAACTTCATTACGTCTTCAAAATGTTTTACAAAAACAGGCCAACGTTTATAATACGATTAAAAAAGGTCAAATAATCGCGCGTAAAGGCGATCTAATTACAGAGTCAAATATCGAACAAATCGAATCAATCAATAAATTAAATATCTCAAATTTTTCTTTTCTTAAACTTTTAACGACGGCTTTGCTTATCGTTTTGGTTTTTATATTCTCTTGCTTCTTTATAAAACTCGGCGATAATAATTTCTTTAAAGAGTTAGAAAATTTGATACTATTTGCCATATTGTTTTTCCTTTACGCTCTGTTTTTATCTTTGCCATCATACTTGGGATACAACACGGATAGTTTATATTTTGGTTATCTGATACCAACGTCTACGTTAACAATGACTTTTACTTTTTTATACTCCAAATCCATTTCAACTCATATCGCAATTTTATCGTCGATATTATTCTTTATACTATCGGACTATAACGTATCGTCTTTTATTTTTGTCTTTTTTTCCGGCGTTTCGACGGTATTTATTATCAATAAGATATCTAAAAGGTTTGAACTTATACGAGCGGGATTTATTGTATCGTTATTTAATATTTTAGCTTCATTATTCATATATTTCACTTTGGATAACGAATCGATTAGTCTCATAAGAATGGTAATATTCTCTTTGATTAACGGAGTAGCTTCGAGTATTTTGGCTTTGGGATTTATTTCCGTGGGGGAAATATTGATAAATACGCCGACTATTTTCAGACTGCAAGAGTTATCCGACTTGTCGTCGCCGCTTTTAAAAGAACTCTTCAACTCCGCTATAGGCACTTACAATCATTCGATATTAGTCGCTAATTTAGCTGAAACGGCGGCGACGGAGATAAACGCCAACGGTCCGCTTTCAAGAATCGGCGGATATTATCACGATATAGGTAAAATCGACAATCCCGAATATTTTATCGAGAATCAAGGGGAATACAACATTCACGACGACCTCAAACCGTCTATTTCGGTAACTATTATTAAATCTCACGTAAAAAAAGGGGTTGAAAAACTTGCCAAACATAAACTACCATCAAAAGTTATAGATATCGTTGCGCAACATCACGGTTCTTCGCTTATAAAGTTTTTTTATGAAAAAGCTCTCAAAGAAACCGACTCTTCAAAAGAAGATATCAAAGAAGATTTCTACCATTACAACGGATTAAAACCTCAATTTCAAGAATCGGCGATAGTTTTACTTGCCGATCAAGTCGAGGCGGCGACCAGATCGCTGAAAAAAACTTCCATCATGAGTATAGAAAAAATGGTCGATTCGATTATATATAAAAATTATGAAGAAGGTATTTTAGACGATTCGGGACTAACGCTAAAAGATCTTTCAAAAATCAAGGCGGTTTTTGTAAAATCTCTGGCCGGTATGTACCACTCTAGAATAGAGTATCCGAATAAACCGGAGCCAAACAGACTGCCAAATAATTCGGAATCGTAAAAGCCAATATACCTCGTTAATAAAGCTATCCGCTTATTACATATAGGTATATAAATTTAATGTAAGGACCGGCGTATGCAAAAAATTGTGGATATAAGCTATCAAAAAGAGGAATTTAAAAAAATAATTTCTATCAAACAGATTGAGGAATGGTCGAAAGAGATAATTAAACAAGTCCGTATGGAAAATATATTTTTTTCAATATTTTTTTGCGACGATCAAACCATGACCGATCTCAATAAGAATTATAGAAATATTGATAAAACGACGGACGTACTATCGTTCTCCCAAATTGAAGGGGAAGAGATTATCTGGACTAATAAGAAATTTATCGGAGATATAGTGATTTCTATGCCGCAAGCCGTAAGGCAATCCGAGGAAATCGGCAAACCGGCGCTATCCGAAGTAAAATTCTTAATACTTCACGGATTTCTACATTTATTAGGCTACGATCACGAGACCGATAACGGAGAGATGGATAAAATTCAAAAAGATATATATTTGAAAATTTCTGGAGAAACAATTGAGTAAGAATATCATTAAATCGTTTTTTAAAAAAGATAAAACGCAGGATAAAATACCGCCCGTACCTTTACACGTAAAAATAAAAGAACTCGAAAGCAGTTTTAACGATTATGATAAAAAGATGATTGAGAATATTATATCATTAAGCAAGATTTCCGTAAAAGAAATTATGGTTCCAAGAATCGACGTAGTACTGATAAATAAAAACAGCGCGATCGACGAGATTATTAATATCGTCGACGAAAAAGGGAGATCTCGCCTTCCTGTTTATAACGATAACATAGACAATATAGTAGGAGTTTTGCACGCTAAAGACCTATTAAAATATTTTACCAAAAAGAAGGATTTTAATTTATCCAACATTTTGAGAGAACCGTATTTT
>JAGOCL010000060.1 GCA_017998755.1 Spirochaetota bacterium
CGAAAAAGTTTGTGTTAAAAGAGGATAAAAAATTTGAACTTTACGAAGAAGTAGATACGTTTTCCGGTAAAATTCCTAATAAAGTCTACGAAGAGATCAAAAATAGTAAGGTCAAATATTACGATAAAGTAAAACAAAACTGGCCTGAAAACTGGAAAGGCGAAAATAAAAACTATCCGGCTTTATCCGATAAAAATAAAACGGACTATATATTAATAGACGACGCAGACTATCATTCAGATAGCGGTAATTTATCAGTTGACGACAAAAAATTATCTGTTATTTCGCTTACAGACAAAACAGACGACTCTTTGATAAACGTTGAGCAAATTCAAGCCGGCGCCGAAACAGGCGATGCAGAATATATAGACGACTGCGAAGAAATCAATAATAACGTTGATTTTGATGAAATATTTGAAAATAACTTTGATAATATAGCCGAAACGCCAGATAATAACGATATTTATTCGCAGAAAAGTGATTACGCTCTAAATTCAGATCCTCAAAAGTTCCCAAATATGGAGATGTTGAACAGCGGTAAAAAACTCAATTTGGGGGAATTTCGCGCTGAGGAGCGGGAGTCTGCGGTTATACTTGAAGAGACGTTGAAGGAATTTGGTATAGACGCAAAAGTCGTCGATATCATTCACGGACCGGTCGTTACTCTTTTTAAGATCAATCCCGCTCCGGGTGTAAAATTATCAAAAATCGAAGGGCTTTCAAACAATCTGGCTTTGAGACTTGCCGCCCAGTCTATCAGAATAATCGCGCCGATTCCGGGCGAGAAAGTGGTCGGTATTGAGATACCAAATAGAAAGCGCGAAATTGTAAATTTTAAAGAAATAGTAAACAGTAAAACGTTTATCGAATCAAAATATAATATACCAATCGGTTTAGGAAAGGATATTTACGGAAATATAATAGTGATAGATCTTTACAAAATGCCGCATATTTTGATCGCCGGAGCTACCGGAGCGGGGAAGTCAGTATGCGTAAACTCTTTTATCTGTTCGATACTGTTTTCTAAATCGCCAGAAGAATTAAAACTAATTTTTATCGATCCAAAAATTGTCGAGTTAAAGCCGTACAATAATATACCGCATCTTTTATACCCCGTTATTACAGACTCTAAAGAGGCTCTCATCGCTCTGAAGTATCTTCTCTACGAAATGGAACGAAGATACTCTTTGCTTGACGAAATGGGCGTTCGAGATATTGTCGAATATAGAATGGGGCGAAAAACTAAAAAAGCGTACCTTGAAGACCTTCCTTTTATTGTAGCTTTTATAGACGAATTTGCAGATCTTATGACAACTTCGGGAAAAGAAGCCGAGATACTTTTTGCCAGACTGGCGGCGAAAGCCCGAGCCGTAGGAATTCTTTTAGTTCTCGCTACTCAAAGACCTTCCGCCGACGTTATCACCGGATTGATCAAAGCCAATATTCCGGCTCGTATAGCGTTTCAAGTTATATCATTGCAGGATAGTAGGATCATAATGGATCAAAAGGGGGCGGAGAAATTATTAGGACAGGGGGATATGCTGTATCTCAGTCCGACGCAACCATTCCCGATTAGAATTCAGGGGGCTTATCTTTCAAAAGAGGAGGTCGATCTTATCGCGGATCATTGGAAGAAAATAGCCGAACCAAATTATATAAATATGATTGATACGATAAAAGAATTTGAAGACGCCGATAGCGACGACGAGGAGTCTCTGTTTAGCGGGGAGTCAAAAGACCCGTTATTTGACCAAGCTCTGGAGATAGTATACCAGATGGGTAAAGCGAGCGCGTCGTATCTTCAAAGGCGGCTTAATATAGGTTATAACAGAGCGGCGCGTATAGTAGAGGAAATGGAGGAAATGGGGATAGTCGGCCCGCAGAGAGGCGCCAAACCGCGCGAGTTGATTAATAGCGCTGTAAATTTTGATAAATAGTTACAATTTATAATTAGTCGCTTTTAAGCGAAGTAACGCGCCTCGTTTAAAAATTGATATTATTTTGCATTTATATCGATAATTTTATTTGCTCCTAGCCCCGCCCAATCGTCGTCTTCCGTTGTTATTATGGTAGAACAAGTTTCTTTTAAAAATTCTTTTGGCAACACGTCGTCGACTAAATATTTTATCTCGGCTTTATCTTTCTCTTCAATATAAGTAGTCGGCTCGTCTAACAAAAGAATGTCGGGATTGTGAATTATCGATCGCGCTATCAAGGCTTTTTTTTCTATAATGTTTTCCAACCGCCAGCCTAAATTATCTGTATATTTTGAGAGATCAAATAGTTGAATAATTTTTTCGTATCTTGATTTATAGAAATCGTATTCTATGCTATAATTGAATCTCGCGGGAAGTAAAATGTTTTCTTGAACGGTTATATTTCTTAAAAGTCCCCTTTGAGGATGAGCGTATCCGATTTTCTTCCTTGTTTCAAAAAGTTTGATTTTATTAAGAAGTCTTAAATTTTTATCCAAAACGATAACTTTCCCGGAAGAAGGTTGGGAGACTCCAAGTATAAGGTATAACAATAAAGTCCGGTTTTTATCGTTTTGACCCGTTACAAACGCCTTTTCCCCTTCGAGAATATCAAAATTCAGGTTTATAAAGTCGTTTTGGTTCTCGAAATCTAATATAACGTCGTCAAATTTAATCGCAGATTTATTTTGAAGCATAAAAACTTACCGTTATTAACAAATTAAAAATTACGATGATGAAAATAGAAGTAATAATCGAACTTATTGTTTTTGAAGCAACCATACTGCGGTCTTTAGTCGCAGTCAGTCCGTTATAAATGGCGATGACAAAAATTGTAAAACCGCCGAATATCGTCTTAATTAATAAAATAATAAAATCTTTCAAACTCATTACGTCGAGAGCTTCGGTAATATATACGCTCATAGGAATACTGTAAAGGGAATAAGTTACAAGCATTCCCGACAAAAGCGAAAAGAATGCAAAATATATCGTTAGAATCGGAACGGTTAGAAATCCCGCAAACACTCTGAAAGATCCGAGGTATTGAATCGGATTTATTCCGATAATCTCTAAGGTATCCACCTCTCCGTCTATGTTCATCTGAGTCAGTTCGATTGTGATGCCTATCGAAGACCTTATAATAACGATTAAGGACGTTATAAGCGGAGCTAATTCGCGGAAAAGCAAATTTACGTACATACTGCCGTAAATGTTATCGATACCGAAACTAATTGTTTCAAAAGGGAATAGTATAACAGATAGAGCGCCAATTGACAGTCCCATAACAAGCGATAACGGCAGGGCTTTTACCCCTACGTTAAATACCTCTTTGTAAAAGAGTTTAGAATAAGTTTTTCTGACTTCTCTTTTATCGCGAACCAGAGCCGATATCGCGTAAGGTATAATATGGAGAGGAGCGAATACTCCTTCTATAAATGTAGAAATATTGCCCCCGATTTTATACATCAATTTGTTTATCATTTTATCCCTTAAGGTATATAAATAAGACTAAGTATTTTACAATAAACATAGAATTATATCAATTATTTCATAAGAATATCAATTTTTTTTAATAACAATTCTCTGTTTATCTCTTTTAATTCGCACTCCCAAATTCTTATCACTTTCCACTTTCTATTAATAAAGCGTTTGTTTATAAGTTCGTCTCTGGTTTTGTTTCTTTCTCTTTTTGCGCCCCAATATTCCGAATTATCCTTTGGGGTAGTATTTCTGCAATTATGCCCGTGCCAAAAACATCCGTCGACAAAAATCGCAGTCTTTTTTCCTAAAAACACAAAATCCGGTTTGCCGATCGCTTTATACTTTCTCCGCCATCCGGTAATATTATATTCGTTAAAAATATTTATTAACTTCAACTCGGTGGATCTGTTATTGTTTGATTTGACGGATTTCATTATTTCCGTCCTCTTGTTTTTATCAAATACGTCCATAATAATTTAAGTAATTAATTTTGAGAAATTCTAAAAATCCTATACTTTCGGCGACTCTTTTCCGGACGTCCTTAGCCGTAAAACCGATTTTTAATAGCCCTTCATATTGAGGATTGGTATCTTCATAAGCGTAAATCTTTGGCGAAATATCCGGTTTTTTCGGAAAAAACTCATATGCCATTGCTATTCTCCGATTCATTTTTAAGGAGCTTTCTTTGAGCGATTTCTATTGATAAATGCAGTTTTTCTTCCAATAACTTAAAATCGGGTAATTTTGTCAAATACTGCGCCACTTTTATATTGCTTTCATCTAACCTCAATAATTCTATATGTTCTTCGTTTTTATCGGCGCATAAAATTAATCCAATGGGAAGATTTTCTCCCTCTACAATTTCGTGTTTTTCAAGCCACCGCAAATATAATTCCATCTGTCCTTTATATTCAGCTTTAAATTTACCGAGTTTTAGCTCTATAGCGACTAGACGCTTTAATCTTCTGTGATAAAATAATAGATCAATATAGTAATCGTCGTTATCAATAGTTATTCTTTTTTGACGAGCCAGAAAAGCAAAATCAGTTCCCATTTCTATAATAAAATTTTGTAATTCATATAATATTGACGACTCTAAATCTTTTTCAGAGAATTTATCGGATAATCCAAGAAAATCAAGTATATAAGGATCGCGAAAAACCATATCGGGAGTTAATTTTTGTTCATTTTTTAAAAGTTCGATATCCTGTTTGATTGTCTCTTCCGGTTTTTTGCTGATCGCCGTTCGTTCAAAAAGCATGGAGTTGATTCTGTCCCGTAGAGTTCTAACGCTCCATCCTTCAAGTTTGCACACCTCTATATAAAAATCTCGTTTTAGCGGATCTTGGATAGGTATAATCGCTAATATATGAGTCCAACTTAATTGTCGTATCAGCGATACGACAATTTGTTCATTATCAAAAATTTGCGCAAATTGGATCATTTTTCTTAAATTTTTTTCGCTAAATGACGAGCCGTAAGATTCAACCAATTTAATTGATAGCGATTTTATAATCGTTTCGCCATATTCTGCCCTTTTATTATTAAGAACATCATCGATTATTTTTTTTCCGACTTTCCAATATAAAAAGCTCATTTCACTATTTATAGATAGAGCAACTCTTTTTTTGCTATCTTCGATAATCGAAATTATTTCTTGAAAAAAATCATGGAATATCAAATCGCTACTCATTTCTTACCCCCGTGTTTTTTTAATTAAAAATTATGAATTAAAAATTAAAAATGTTTGATCCCGCAATTCATAATTCCTAATTGTATTTTTGTATTGTTTCCTCTTGCCTTATATCGTAATGAGGTATCCCTAAAAAATCAAATATAATTATATTTAATAAAAAGATTCCACAACAATCGCTCGCGCGTACCCTTTAGGGTGGAATTACGACTTTTTGAATAGCCCCATAGTTTTCATTTGTCGTTTTAACTCTCTAACGCTCTAACTCTTGGCATTGTTTTAATTATGAATTAAGAATTATATTATCATCCATAATATTTTTATAGTATTTATTTAAAAAATATTCAATATATAAAGGGATTTTATGCGCTAAATTATAAATAATTGGGCGGATATTCCGATATTATAAAAAAACCTGTAACGAGAAAAAGATGAAAAACAAAAAGAAGATAAAGAAAGAGAATCCCAAAGTTATTAAGAAGCCAAAGAAAGAGAAAGTTAAGTCTTTGAAATTCTCAGTATTAAGAATATTTTTAATGATATTTATAGCGTTTCAAGCGCTAATCGCTTTTTATATAGTATTAGACGCTTCGTTTAATACCTTAAAGAGCATCAAAGTTTCTGAGGATAATTTACTTCAGATAAACAAGAAAATGATAAGAGATTATTGTTTGAACGCTTATTCTATAATAGATAGAATTTACAGCGATTTCAAATTGGAAGAGAAAAAACTTATCCAAAACGGCTCGGATCCGTATATGATAGAGAGGGTTGAAGAGGATTATAAAGTAAGAGCTATTAATATTATCAAATATTTTAAGTATAATAACGATAACGGATATTTTTGGATTACCGATACTACTTCTCCGATACCTATGGTTATACTTGAGCCGTTAAGTCCCGAATTAGTCAATACCAGCCCCGAAGGGGATCAATTTAATACCGTTAAGGATACGAATCAAAATATATTTGAAGCGATGCGCGAACTGTGTTCAAAAGATAACGAAGGGTATATTCAACACAAATGGATAAAACCGTCTAAAGACGGTATAGAGAACGATAAAGATAAAATATCGTTCGTAAAAATTTATTACAACTGGAAATGGATCATAGGCACCGGGTTTTATCTTGACGAAGTAAAGATGAATACAAAGTCTGTCAGGGACGAAGACGTCAGACAGGTTGTAAATTTGTTGTTGGTTATAATATTGGGATCGATTGTTTTCTTGATATTCGTAGTCTTTTTGTTGAATTTTTATCTATCGAGACTTTTAGTTAAACCGTTGAAAGAGATCATCGATAAATCGCAAGTTATTACAAAGGGAGATCTTACCGTTAAATTCCAGGCGGGTAGAAAAGACGAGATAGGGAATCTTATTAATTCTTTCTCCAATATGGTGGATACTCTCAAAAACCTAAATCAGAAAATTTATATAGCGATTATAATTTTAACGAAGAATTTAAGGCAGTTATTCAAGTCTTCCAATTCCGTTAAGGATTCGGCTAATACTCAAGCCGTTACTGTCGAGGAGACGCAAAGAAATTTTGAAAATATGAATTTGATGGTTGAGACCATAGCGAAAGAATCGTCAAAAGCGAACGATTATACCTCTCAGGCGTTGAAGAAAGCGAATATCGGTATGGAATCTATGCAAAAACTCGAAGGAGAAATGCTTAAGATAGAAAACAGTTCGTTGGAGATTACGAATATTATCGGAATGATAAACGAAATCGCAGAACAGACCAACCTTTTGTCGTTAAACGCTTCTATAGAGTCGGCAAGAGCCGGAGAAGCCGGTAAAGGTTTTAATATAGTAGCGGGCGAGATCAGGAAGCTCGCGGAAAAATCGACCCACGCGGCTAATAGAATCCAAGAACTTATCGGGAATAATAATAAAATTATTCAGGAAGGGGTAAAGTACTCCAAGAATACGACCGGAATATTGAAAGATATAGCTATGTCTAACGAGTTAATAGCCGGGTTGGTTAGAACAATCTCAGACGAAATACACAAGATGAAGGTTAGTTCGCAGGAGATACTTTCCGCGATCAATCACATATCTAACATCGCGCAGGACAATCTAGGCGATAGCGAGAAGGTATCGCAAGCGATGACGGACTTTGTCGCGCAGACTTTGGAACTTCAGAAGTTTGTCGGCCAGTTCGACGTTCGTCCTGAAAGTATCAAAGAAAACCAGTCTCATATTGAAGAGATACTACGCGCTAAATTGATCGAAGTAAATAAAATATTAGCCGAATACGGCGCTCAATTCTTACCGACGGGTAATGTAATAAAAATCGGAGAAAACAGCGTTCAAGAGTTACAGATTGGTAATCTGATAGTTACCGGAAACGTTGAGTTGGTTGACGGCATATCGAAAAAGACCAATACTTCTGTAACTATATTCCAGACAATAGACGACGCGCTAATCAGAGTCGCGACAACCGTCAGGAATTTCGACGATTCGCGAGCGATAGGCACTCTTATAACCAAAGAGAGTAAGGTTTTCCAAACCGTTATGACGGGCAAAGTCTATTTTGGTAGAGCTTTCGTAGTAAACAAGTGGTACGTTGCGGTTTACAAGCCTATAGTCGATGAAACCGGGTATATATTAGGCGCTTTGTATCTGGGAATACCTGAAGAGATGCAATCCGGAGACGATGCGACAGAGGATAGGTTCTTAACGATCGACGATACGGACGGAGTCGTAAAGGACGATACCTTCAAGCATAATTTCTAAAATTTTGTAATATTTCTTTTCTTTTTTGATGAAATATCTTATCTTAAAGAAAAATATTCTTAAGGTAAAAAAGAATGAGCGATTCTCAAGATAAAATATTAATCAGTGAAAAATCAAGTTTTCTTTCGTTAGAGAAAAACAATCTCGTTGCCGACGGGAAAGTTGAGAAATTCTCTTCAATCAATTTTGACGCTAAATATTGGAAGCAAGAAAAGAACTTCATTATATCTTTTACCGCCAAGTCGGATATGGATCAAAAAGATAAAGAGATAAGGTTCTATTTTAGATACAAAGACTCGTTAAACCACTGTTTTTTTTCATTAAAAGACGGGAAATTTATAAAATTTTCCGTGATAAAGGATTCAGCGCCGACTTTTCAGACTTCATGGATAAAAATAACCGATCAAAACCTTTTTAAAGATAAGTATAACTTTTTTCTATCGGTATTTGAAGATACGACGACCGTTATTATAGATAAGACGGTAGTTATGAATATCGACCACACTCCGGACGTCGAGGGGGATATAGGCGTTCAGTTTATCAGCGAGAAGAAAACCGAGATTTATAATATAATATTTGAGAATTTTTCTATCTCTACCGAGATACTAAATTTTGAACATATTTTGAATATGCCTAAACGTCCGGACGTTTTTTTTATGCAGGGGAACGATTTTTACGAGCAAAACAGATACGATCTCTCGTTATATTATTACAATAAAGGGTTGTTGTACGGAAGAGCGGACGATAAAATTTATAACCGTATCGGGAATTTATACTATTTATTTGAGCAATATCCGGAAGCCCTAAGTAATTATAGCAAGGCGGTAAAACTAAACGAAGCCGTAGAGGAATACCGGATAAATTACGGTAGAGCGTTGATCAAAACCAATAGAGACAAGGAAGCTATAGAGTTATTGGAGAAGATAGTCGACGGCGATACGAAAGACGTCGATTTATTGGCAGACTACTCGACTATATGGTTGAAGAAAAAGGACTATCAAAAAGGATTGGAGTATCTAAATAAAGCGTATCTAATAGATCCGAACTCGTCGACAGTTTTGATTAAACTCGGAAAGGCGCTTATCGATACAGACCAGTTAGACGAAGGGAAAGAAAAACTATTGCAGGCGGCGAGCTCCATATCAAAGACGGACCCGGCTGGGGCGGCGATTATTCTGAAATATTCTGTCGACAAAAAAGCGGATACCAGATCGGTAAAAGCTCTCGCTAAATTGCTTTTTGATAAGCGCGAGTATAGGGAGGTTTACGAATTAATTAAGCGCAGTAGAGTCTCTATGTTTTTAGACGAAGAGTTAATGGGATTATTGCTCGAAACAGAGATAGAGCTTGGTTTGTTAAGTATAGCCCTAACGGAAGTCAATAATATAGAAAAGAAGGATCTGAGCCCAAAGCTGTCTTATTTGAAAGCGCAGATATTAATTCTAAACGGCGATTATAAAAAATCTCTGGAGATTGTCGATAGCGCTCTTAAAGGGGAAGTCGATAACGAGTTGTTAAATAAAATTATTTGTCAAAAATTGATATTATTATCAAAGAACGAAGATATAAAGGATTGTAAAAAATATTTTGAGCGAGCCAATCCTAAATACGCCGGTTACGACGACGTTCTTATCGAATACGGTAAAATTTTAACGGATATGAAAGATTTTGACGGAGCTTTGGAAATATTTTCAAATATTAATAAGAGTATCCGTCTCAACGCCGAGGTTTTGTACAACATAGGATTGGCGTATCTGGGAACAGATAAATTCGACGAAGCGAAAGAGACGTTAGGCGAGGCGTTGAATGAAGTAAAGGACGGCGGCGTTATATATAATTATTCGGTCGCCTGCTACCGTACTAACGATTTTAAAGGCGCAATTAATATATTGGAGCAATATCAGGCTATTCTACCAAAAGACGGCTCTATTGAGAATCTATTGGGCAACATATATCTTTCAAAAGGGGACGTTGTTAACGCTCAAAAATATTATTACAAAGCTTTGGATATCGACGGGGATAACGGCGAGTTTGCGTTGAATCTTGCCGAATCGTTTTATAAATCCGGAGATTATCAGAACGCTTTCATGATTACAAAACAGTTGATAGACGACAAATCTTTTGATCGAGCGTACTCTCTTCATCTTAGAATAAAATCTCATTTGTATCAGGATATATCCTGCGACGTTTGTTCTAAAAAGTGGACTGTTGAGA
>JAGOCL010000061.1 GCA_017998755.1 Spirochaetota bacterium
TATCAAAACAGACGACGGAAGAACTATTTTGCTCAATTCAGATGGTAGTTATATTATAAATGAGCCAAAGTCATATACCGGAGATATAAGCAATCTTAAACGGCTTAAAGAATTAAGATCAAGAACCAAAGCTAATATAAGTAAAATATCATTAATCGGAAGATATGGGGATTATAAATCGCTTATCTTACATACAGATAATAATGATATAACAGTAAGACGCGCTACGTTGTTTTTTATCGACGATACTGAACTTGAAATCGGAGATAATTATGAGGTTACTCTTGATAAAAATAATATTATAGTTCCAATAAACAAAAAAGGCAGTACATACTTAAAAAAAATCACGCTTTACTGGACGGCGAAAGAAGAAATATCTAAAATTACCAATTTACGGATTTACGGAGAATTATAAATATTTATCTTACTACAAAGTTTTTCAAAACGCCTATACCTTCAATTTCAACTTCAACTATGTCGCCATCTTTCATCCGGCCTACTCCAAATGGGGTGCCGGTTGCAATAATATCTCCCTCTTCAAGAGTCATAACCTGAGATATAAAACTAACAAGGTATTGAATATTAAAAATAAAATCGTTTGTATTTGATCTTTGAACAGTTTTCCCGTTTAACCTACACTGAATTTCAAGGTTGTTTGGATCTTTTACTTGAACGATATCCGGACCAATTGGACAAAATGTATCAAAACTTTTCGCTCTAGTCCATTGACCGTCAATTTTTTGTAAATCTCGCGCCGTTACGTCGTTTAGGCAAGAATACCCTTTTATATAGTCAAAAGATGTGGTTTCCGTAATATTTTTACATTTTTTACCAATAATTATAGCGAGTTCCGCTTCATAATCTACTTGATTTGACGTAGAAGGAATAATTATTGATTGATTATTATAAATTATTGAAGATAGTGGCTTCATAAATAAAATCGGATTAGTAGGTATCGCAAAACCAAGCTCTTTTGCATGCTCCCTATAATTTAAACCAACGCAGACAACTTTTGTAGGATTATAAATACTTGACTTCATAGTTTTTAGATTTTATTATAAATCTGCCGGCGGTCGGACTCGAACCGACACTGAGTCGCCCCAACTGGATTTTGAGTCCAGCACGTCTACCAATTCCATCACGCCGGCTTATTGTTTAATATTTATAGCAAATTATAGTATCATAGTCAAGATTTTTTTTTAAGAACCGGATTTAATAGGAGAAAGATTATGACAAATACTCTCGCTATGTTTTTCATCAACAATCATATCTGAAGAATGAATTATACACCCTTCGGATTCAAGCCTAGACATAAACTTTAGTAGATATTTATTTGAAAAGAATTTTTTATTCGTATAAACGCTGACATACTTTGACGGCATTGTTTCTATATTTTTTAAAAATACGTCTAAATCTTTTAATCTGTTTTTTCCAATAAAAAAACCGGATTCTATAAAAAAAATTATATATTGAAACCCGGTTAATCTGGTATTCTCTAATATTCCGTTTATTTCTTTTATTATATTTCCTTTGCCGTACAACTCTTTTGTAAACATTTTTCTAGCGTTATTCAATAATTTATCGTTACCTATGTAAATAATAGCAATGTTCATAATTTTTTCCTAATTTTTATAATACTATTAAAATCGTAATAAAAATAATTTTCTTTAATTATTTTTTATGATATGTTATCCCTAAACGTTAAATTGTTTTTATTATTAACGGTATAAAATTTGATAAAATCTCTTTTAAAAACCTTAGTTTTTTAGATTATAGATATTTTCAAACATATTTGGAGTAATTTGTGCTCGATAATTATAATCGAACTATTTATGTCCTAAGAATTTCGTTAACCGATTTATGCAACCTCAGATGCTTTTATTGCTATGAGGAAGAAAAATGCGATCCAAAAAAAGAAGTTTTAGATAATAATAAAATATTAGAAATAGTAAAAACCGCCGCTAAAATGGGAATAAATCAAATAAAACTTACCGGCGGAGAACCTTTATTATATAAAGAATTACCTGATTTGGTATATAATATTAGACATATTAAAGAAATAATCGATATATCTATAACGACTAACGGCGTTTTGCTCGCAGATTATGCAGAAATACTAAAAAAAAGCGGCTTAGATAGAGTAAACATTTCATTAGATACTCTTGATAGAAATATATACAAGCAAATTACAGGTTTTGATATGATAGATAAAATTTTTGAAGGTATTAATCTTGCAAAAAAACATAATTTAACTCCTATAAAAATCAATACGGTATTTTTAAAAGGAATAAATGATAATGAAATACCAGATATCAGGTCTTATTGTAAAAATAATGATCTGGAATTTCAACTAATAAACAGAATGATTTTAGATCATAACAAAATAGAATCTGAAAGTAAAAATAGCGACAAACCTCCGGATTGTTCTAAATGCAACCGAATAAGGCTGACTTCTGACGGAAAATTACTCCCATGCTTGTTTTCTGAAAAACAGATCGATTTAAACGATTATAAGGATTATGCGTCGGCAATAAACGATTGTATAAATATCAAACCGGAAAGAGGCGAAAAAAATTCCGCTAAACAAATGTTTCAAATAGGAGGATAAATGGAGTTTTCACACTTAAACGATAAGGGAGAGGTTCAAATTGTTAATATATCGGATAAAACAGTATCTCATAGAAACGCGGAGGCGTCTTGCGCAATTTATTTAGACAATCAAACGATCGGAAAAATTATCAATAACGAAATTAAAAAAGGCAACGTTTTAACTACTTCCAAAATAGCCGGAATAATGGCGGCAAAAAATACAGATAAAACGATTCCTTTGTGTCATCAAATTCAACTTACAAATATTGATTTAAATTTTACGATTTCTGATAATAAAATTGAAATATTTTCTAAAATCGAGTGTATTGATAAAACGGGAGCTGAAATGGAAGCGCTTCATTCCGTTCTGGTAGCCGCTCTTACCATATACGATATGTGCAAAGCTGTTGACAAAAAAATGATTATAGGAGAAGCTAAATTATGCCGAAAGTCAAAGCGCTCTGTGTAAGCGCTCAAAGAGGGCCGAAATTTCAAGTAAATTCAGTTATATGTAATGAAAATATGGGATTTCAGAACGATTATCATGCAAAAAAAGACTCTGATAGGCAAATCAGTATACTAATCGAGGAACATTTTATTTATATGAAAAAGAAAGTTCCTAATATCGATTACGGAGCTTTTGGAGAGAATTTAATTATATCCGGCTTAAATTTTCAGGATATTAAAATAGGCGATAAATTATCTATTGGAAACGAAGTTATTCTTGAAATTACTATAATCGGTAAAAACTGTCCAAAACCGTGTATTATTTATAAAACAGTTGGAGAGTGTATAATGCCGTCTTACGGGATTTTTTGCAAGGTTATAAATAAGGGGACAATAAAAAATGACGATACTTGTACTTACTATAAGCGATAGGTCGCATAAAGGAGAGAGGGAGGATCTGACCGGCCCCCGCCTTACAGAATACATTAAATATCAAGAAAATAACGAGGTTTATTACGACATAAGCCCCGACGAAAAAGCCGTTATTAAAGAGAAAATCCTCTATTACATAAAAGAGCGCAAAGTTCAAATTGTATTAACTTGCGGGGGCACCGGTTTTGCAAAAAGGGACGTTACTCCCGAAGCGACGAAAGAATTAGTTGAAAAAGAAGCTCCCGGGATAGCGGAATATATGCGGCTTGAAAATTTTAAGAATAACAAAAATTCTTTTTTATCCAGAGGAATATGCGGAATATTAAACGACTCAATTATCATAAATCTTCCCGGATCTCCAAACGGCGCGCTTGAATCATATAAAATAATAGAAAACCTTTTATTACATTGCGTTGCGCTATTAAAAGGCGATATTAAAAACTGCGTATAATAAGTAAAAAAACTTGTTATTAATACAATTTTTATGATATTGTTAAGGAAATTTATTTATTTCTTTGGGAGTTTGTAATGAAAAAAAGATTATTCGTTTTTTTAATAATGATATTTGTTTCAAATTTTTCTTATAGTATTTACAGGTCGCCTGAAATAGGCAGATTTTTATACTGGATGTATTCTCCCGATTTGTTATCCAGAGGGATGGGATTTGGCGGAACAGACAATCCATCGGGAATTATAATAAACCCCGCGTCAAACGCTTTTGTTCAAAGGATCAAAATAGATTTTTCATTCGGATTCTCCCCTTCTTTTTGGGCCGGTTACAATACCTATAAATACAGAGACGCGACCGTTCCAACAAACGTTTACAACAGAACGGAAGATTTTCTGACAGCGGGCGATTTTTTTATACCTTTCAATATCAATGCCGGCGTCGTAATACCTTCAAAATACGGGAATTTCACGATATACGCCAATTATTTTAATATGAGCAATTTATCTTTCGGTATTTCAAGTAACAACGACCTTTTTTTAGGCAAATACGGCAGTTTGTATTTTAGCTTTTCAAAAGATTATAACGATAGTTTTGCATTCGGAGTGTCGGGTAACGTAAAATTTAGTTATAACCCAGATAGTAAATATGTAAACAATAAATTCGACGTCGGCGGAGGCTTTGATTTCGGATTTATTTTTAGACCGGAATGGATTTTATATTTTAATAAAAAGAAGGCTCCGGGATGGGGTTTTCAAGATTTTGAGTTCGCAATCATAGTTAAAGACATCGCTAAACCGCTAATAAACTCTGTAGACGGAGTAAACGGCGATAATGATTTGTACTGGTACCCCGCCCCGTTTACGCCGAATTTCGGTATGAGTTTCAATTTATATAACGACGGTTCAACTTACTGGAAATGGCTGATAGACTCCGGATTTCCATTTTTTCAAAATCTCACATTCTCTTTAGGAACGGAGATACAAATTTATAAATTTCTCGTTTTGAGAAGCTCTTATACGTTCGATTTGGAAGGAGTTTTGGAATACGCAGGAGTTATAAATATGTATGAATATTTATACAATATAGCCAACGCAAGTTTTGGAATATCTTTCAAATTCAGCTCCGATTTTGCAAAAAAACAGACAAAAGAAGAAGCATACGCTAATAGACATAAGACAACCGAATTTTCCATTGATCTCGGAGCAAAACCTTATTATAACGGTTTTATTTTTCAACTTGGTTGTACAATTACCATCGGTACTAGGGACGTAACTCCGCCGGATATTACGTTTGTTCAGAACGACGGCTATATTAGCCCTGATTTTGACGGAATACAAGACAATCTGATAATAGACCTTGGTATTAAGGACGACAGATACGTTACCTATTGGAAACTCGAAGTCTCAGACGCAGACAACAAAGTGGTAAAAACTATTGAGAGTAAAGAACAAAGAGAAGAGACTATGAAGTTTAAAGACGTTCTAAAAAAATACTTTTCTCCAAAATCCGGCATCTTGATACCAAAAAAAGTGATATGGGACGGTAAAGATAACAATGGAAATATAGTTCCCGACGGGCTTTATAATTTCAAATTCTACGCCATGGACGACAATAAGAATATCGATCTTAACGGCAGTAAAGTGGGATCGGTATACATAGATACCAAGAAACCGCTTATCGAGTCAAAAGTAGAAAATGTTATATTCTCCCCAAATGAAGACGGTAATAAAGACTTTCTAATAATAGATTTAGATATAATCCAGAGCGAAGTTGTAGAAGAATTTATACATATTAATCCAACAGTTTTAGAGGGTAAAACTTATAACGTATCGGAAAAAGAAATTCCGCAGACTATAAACGGCGACGTAACTACAGACTCAGACGCAAATAAGATAAATACTGAAAAAAAACAATTTTGGATCGTCGATATTATCGACTCTCAAGAGAAAATAGTTAAAACTTATAAATACGAAGAAAAAGGCAAACAAAAAATTCAATGGGACGGAAAAGATCAGACAGGCTCCAAAGTTCCGGACGGAGTTTATAAAGTAAAACTACATTCTATAGACCTTGCCGGCAATTATTGGGAAAAATTTATAACAAATATAATTATCAATACGGAATCGACTCCTATTCAGATTAAAACGCTAAGCGGAATATTCTCTCCAAACGAGGACGGAATTAAAGATAAAATCGGTTTTAAATTTGAAATTCCAAACAAAAACGGTATAGACAAATGGGATTTTGAAGTAATAGATAAAGCGGATAAACCGGTTAAAAAGTTTGTCGGAGCGGGTCTTACTCCCGAATCAATAGAATGGGACGGAAAAACTGCTTCAAATTCTTACGCTAAAGAGGGTTTTTACAAAGGGAAACTTACCGTATATTACGTCAACGGCAACACTCCGTCTAGCGTTACTCCGGAATTTGAACTCGACGTTACCCCTCCGTCCGGTAAAGTCGATATTCAAGAGAAAATTTTTAGTCCGGACGGAGACGGAGCTTTGGACGACGCCGTAATAAAACAAACCGCAAGCTCTGAAGACGAATGGATCGGTAAAATTTTTGATTCAAATAATAAGATCGTTAAAAACTATATGTGGAGAGGACAACCTCCAAAGCAGTTTAATTGGGACGGCGTGGATAATAATAACAATTTATTGCCGGACGGTTCATATTTTTATCAGTTATCGAGCAGAGACGTCGCCGGCAATTATTTTGAAACGACTAAAAACGAAGTGAAAATATTTACGGCGAATACCCCGGTATTTATTACCGCTTCCCTATCTCATATAAGTCCAAACGGCGATACTATCAAGGATAGTCAGCTTTTCCAAATCAGATCTACCGAATCTACTGAAAACAAACCTATCAATTGGTCTATAACAGTCAAAGACGATAAAGATTCCATAGTCTTTACGGAGAAAAAAACAGGAGCTCTTCCCTCGACATATACTTGGGACGGCAAAAACAACTCTCAATCGGTCGCAATCGACGGAGATTATTTTGGATTTTTGGAAGTAAATTTTGAGTCCGGAACAAAATCTTCAAGTAAATCCAAACTATTTACAATAGATACCGTAAAACCTTCAATCGATTTAAAATCAGTCGGAAACGTTTTCTCGCCTAACGGAGACGGAAGGTTGGACGTTATAGAAATATTACAAAAAGGTTCCGACGAAGATTTGTGGGAATCTTATATTTACGACAAGGATAAAAAAGAAATATTAAAAAAATATTACAACGGCAGACCTTTGGAAAAAGAAATCTGGGACGGAAAAGATTCAAATAATAACGTGTCTCCAAACGGTTTCTATTCATATAGTATTAGATCTACCGATAAAGCCGGCAACTCAAATTATGCGGAAATAAATAACATTGAGTTGAAAAACGTCAACACTTCGCTGTTTTTAACGCTTTCAGAAGATAAATTTTCGCCTAACCTCGATGGAAAATACGATACGTTAGAGTTAAAACCGATACTTGGAGTAAAAGACGATCTTGAAGTATATAAAATAGAAATTTTTGACGCTAATAAAAAAATTGTTAGAAAATATGAGGGATTAAAAACAATTCCGGAGATAATTACTTGGGACGGTTTGGATAATTCGGGAATAGTCGCTCCGGACGGAAGTTACTTCGCTAAATTATCGACAATTTACAGGTTTGGAAACAAACCGGAAGTCGAGTCCGCTCAATTCGTTATAGACAATACGCCGCCCGAAATAGAATTAACTGTAACGCCGCAATATTTTTCGCCGGATAACGACGGGGCTGACGATGAATTAATGATGTCTATAAAGTCTTACGATCTAACGGGATTTAAAGATTGGAATTTGACGATAATGAATCCCGCTAAAACTAAAGCGTTTAACAGCTTTTCCGGAGCAGGCAAACCGACAGAATCAATTATTTGGAACGGAATAGGAAAAAACGGCGAACCGGTTGAAAGCGCGGAAGATTACCCCTTGATGCTAACGGCGGAAGATATCGTAGGAAACGTAATATCAAAAGAACTCAATCCTATTATGGTAGATATACTTGTTGAAAAACTCGAGGACGGAAGACTGAAAATAAAAGTTAGCAATATCGAATTCAAACCGGAATCTTCCGTTATGACCGACTCGGATAAAAACGGGAAAATATTAGAATTATTATCAAAAGCTTTAAAAAAATACAGTCTCTATAACATAACAATCGAAGGTCATGCCAACAGGTTTATTACAGGCAAATTTAACGAAGAATATGCCAGAACGTTGTCTAAAGACAGAGCCGACTTCATAGCAAACTCCCTATCAAAAAAAGGTATACAACTAAAAAGAATAACTACAGAAGGCAAGGGAGGAGATAATCCGATTTTTATTCCGGATGAAGACGGTAAAGAATATACCAAAGAGGAGTTAGAAGATATTAAAGATAAAAAAGGAAAGAATAGACGAGTAGAATTTTATCTACAAAAATAAGATAAATATTGACAGAAATCTATATTAATGTTATATCGATTTACGTCGTCGGCGATATTCCAATGCAATGGAAAAGCGACGTCGCGCATTTTTGGCAACGTCGCCAAGCGGTAAGGCAGAGGTCTGCAAAATCTCTATCAGCGGTTCAATTCCGCTCGTTGCCTAAGAAAAATATTTAGCCCGAGTGGTGGAATTGGTAGACACCCAGGACTTAAAATCCTGTGGACGCAAGTCCGTACCGGTTCAATTCCGGTCTCGGGCATAATTTTACAGGCTATTTAATTTTTAGTTAAATAGCCTGTTTTTATTTATTTTATTATGGCTAAAGAATTAATTACGCTTATTATCGATACTCCTGAAAAAGATTCTAACCTACTCTATCTCTCAAAATTTTTTTGCATAGACCCTTTTGTTCTTATAATCGAAGAAGATAAAACCGTCGCTTGGCTTCCGTCGACAGAGTTTGAAAAAGCTAAATCAAAAAGCTCGATTAATACCGTTTATAATCTATCCGAGAGCTTAGATAAAATCGAAAAAGAAAAGAAATATATTCAACTCAAATCTTCAGTAGTAATCGATTATTTGAAAAGCAAAAACAAAAATTATTTGATAAAAGTTCCGGCATCTTTTCCCGTTATAGAAGCGGATAATCTTAGAAATTGCGGATATGAACTTCTAGTAGGCCAAGAACCTTTTATTCCGATAAGATCCGTAAAAAATCAAACTGAAATAGATAATATTCGCGAAAATTCATTAAGAAACAGCCAAGTTATGAAAGAAGTTAAAAATATCATTCAAATTTCGTCGATCGATTCAAAAAACATATTAGTTTACGACGGACAACGGCTAACGTCTGAATATATCCAAAGTTTTATTTTAAAACAATTTTTAGACAGACGCCTATTTTCTCAAAACGCAATAGTCGCTTTAGGAGATCAAGGATGCTCTCCTCACGAGTACGGTAGCGGTTTTATATACGCAAATCAATCGATTATAGTCGATATTTACCCTAGAAGCATAGATAATCTCTATTTTTCAGACATGACTAGGACTTTTTGTAAAGGCAAAGCGTCTGATGAATTAAAAAAACTCTATAACGCCGTTTTGGAAATTCAAACAACGCTATTAGAAAAACTTCACGCGCGTGAAGACGGCAGAAAATTACATAACTTTGTTATAGAATTTTTTGAAAATAAAGGTTATAAAACAGGAGTTAAAAACGGTTTTTTACAAGGATTTTTTCATGGAACGGGACACGGCGTAGGTCTCGATTGCCACGAAGCCCCTTATATATCGAAAAACGGATCGGAATTTGAAGAGAACAATTTAGTTACCGTTGAACCGGGGTTATACTATTTGGGTATCGGCGGAGTTAGAATCGAAGATCTCGTAGTCGTTAAAAAAAACGGCGTTGAGAATTTAACAAATTTTGAGAAAATACTAGAGATTGAATAACGGATAAATTATGATAAAAAATAATATAAACTCTATTTTAGAAAATATTGCCAAGATCAAACAAAAAAATAAAATCGATTACGACGTAAAACTAATGGCCGTTACAAAAAACTTTCCCGCTGAAGACGTTCTGGAAGCGTACAACTGCGGAATTACTCTTTTCGGCGAAAACAGAATACCCGAAGCTAATGAAAAATACAATAGCGATATATTGAAAGATAAAAAAC
>JAGOCL010000062.1 GCA_017998755.1 Spirochaetota bacterium
AAGGCGTCTTAGTATCGTCCGGAGTAGAACCGTCGATAGTATAATAGATAGTAGCGTTATTATCCGAGCAAGTTAGCGTTACGCCTACCGCCGCTTGATAAGTCCCGCCGACGGGGCTAAATTGCGGATCGGGGGTAACTTCGTTTTGTATAGTATAAACAAGCTCGTTAATAACAGAATTTTCCAGACCGGCTTTTTCGGCGTAAATTTTGATATTTATCAAATCCCCGTTGGAGCCGCTTAATTCTATCGCGCCGTTATAATCCGTCGTAGCGTCGGCGCCCTTTTTATATTTTATAGCAGATCCGATCGTCCGACAAGTAAGCGTTATCAAAGTCCCCGACGAAACTGTCCCCGAATAAACGGAAGGTAAAACGGGGGTAACTTTAACTTGAGCGTCGGATAAAAAACTTGTTATAAAATTTTCAATTTTCCCCGAAACGACGGTTTTGTTGTAAACCGATCTGATATAAGTCGTATAATTGTCCGCTACCGTCATGTAATTTTTATCAATAGTTTTGGCTTTACCCTCGAGGACAAATTCCCAGTCGCCGCTTAATAAATTCTGAAATACGGCAAAATCTCCGTAATTTGAAATCTCTTTTGAAATATCGGAAAATCCGTTTTTTTTGGCGGTTACATTAATCTTTTCTATATACCCCGGTTCTCCGGTAGTTATCGAATATCCCGATTGATTATTTACCGTTACGGTACAACCGCCGGATTCTTCTAAAAGCGGAATAATAATTGTTTGATTTTGCGAAGAAAGATTAACCGACGCCTTTCCTTTATACAACGTACTAGCGGCGCTGTTTTTAGCGGAAACATCTATATCCCACGTTCCCAACTCTAAAACCATAGTTACGGTATTTGACGCCGAAGTAACGTTTTTTACAACGTCGCCGCCTCTTGCCGTAACGTCGTATCCGGAAATAGTCCAATTTCTGTTAACCGATATATCTATATTTAGGACAACCTCGCTCTTGGAAAAAGAAATTTGATCTTGATAGCACGAAGTTATAATTAATAACGATATTACTATCAAAATGCGGACGCAATTAATAATTTTCATTTAACTCTCCGGATTTTTTTAATAAAATTATAAAGCATTATAAGCGCCATAAACATTTAGACGCTTCGCAATTCCTCTAATAAAAGCGCTTATAAAAATATCTATTGAAAATATACCGACTGAAATCTGAAATTCAGAAATTCAGAAATTCGTATAAATCAATAATTTTATATCATACCGTCATTATAAGATTATTACTAAAAAAATAGCAATATATTTTTTATATCTTTTGTAAAATTAATTTTAATAATTTTTGTTTTGATATTTACAAAAACATAAAAATAAAGTATAATATTATTTAAGAAATAAATAAGGTAATTATAAATGCAAAAGAAAGTATTAATAGTCGACGATAGAGAAGAAAATTTATTAGTTTTAAAGAATTTCTTCAATTTCTTTGGAAAACGCGACGATCTTGAGATATTTCTCGCCGATAACAGCGAGGACGCTTATAATATATTCAAAGAACAGTTACCGTCGTTAATATTTTTGGACGTTCAGATTGAAACAAGAACTTCGGGACTTGAATTAGCCAAGAAGATCAGAGATAATTACCCCAACGATAAAATTCACATCTGGGCCGTTACCGCTCAAACTCTTAAGAACTTCGACGATAAAGAGTCGATCGAACAACAATGCTACAATCACGGGTGCGATAAATACTTTACCAAACCTTTCGACCAAAAAAAGATCATCGTAGAAGTCGCCAAACTTCTTGATATGGAGATACCTTCTTTCACAAAAGAAAAAATGGGACTTTGATTAGTAGTTATCGGCTTTTTTAAACATCTTTTATTGTCCTAATTTCTTCACTGCTTAAATTATATAATTTAAACAAGTATTCATTAATTTCGTCTGTTTTATCAGTGATATCCGATATTATAATATCTTTTCTTGATTTCAATTTTTCATTTAATAATTGATAATTTAAGTCCATTACTTCTTGCGATTTTTTTACAATACTATCATATAAATCATTTTCTTTTGAATCATTGAAATCAATTTGCTTTATGGGAATCTGACAAGCAAATTGTTTGTTTGAAGCATAAAATCCGCCAGATAAGAAAATACTTACTTTTGAAATAATAAAAGTAGAAATTGGGCTGTTTAAAATCGCCATAATATAAAATGGTGACTCTTTTATATTATCTTTTAGAATTATACCATTTACGCCAACATTTTTTATTGCATAATCACCGTTAATATCATAAGCGCATCGCATTTGACTTATTACATGAGGAACTAGCAATTTAATATATTTTTGTTTATCTATATTTTGATTTCTACCAAAACAATACCAATACTTATTATCAAATTTTCCTTTTTCTCTCTCTCTTAATTCTTTTTTTACTTGATTTAAATATTGCCAAGTTCTTGGAAAATCCAGCTCTATTTTTTTAGGTTCTAAAATTGTACCATTTAGTAAATAAGGAAAAATTACATAAAAGTAATCAGAGGTGTTAATCCAATAATTTTTAATATCTGGGTCTGAAATTAAATGTAACATTATATTGTTTTCTAACTCAACTTCTTTTTGTAAATATTTAGAATAAAAAATAGATGCGGTTTCTTTTTTTTCTACTAATTTTAAAATATAAATTTCATCTTTACTTGTTTGAATTCCAACAAAAAATTCTTTGTATATTTCAGAAAAAGGTTTGTTAGATTTAATAAGTCTCTTAAACAAATCATTTTCTTTATTTGTCATCAAAAACCAGTTGTTTTCATCCTTAAAATTCGGATTTAGTTTATCACTTTTTATATTATCTTCTATTCTTTGATTTAAAAGAGATTCGGATAATTGATGATTGGTTTTATAAATACCATCATATTCTAGATAATTAATACTTTCCTGTTGCTTATCATTTTCTATAAATAATAAAGTCGTGTAAGTATCAGCATTATTAAAAACTAAATAGTGTCTAAAATTAATTAATTCAAAAATATTGTAATTATATAAATAATTTCTTAATCTTGTCCCATAATCGCTGGTAAAAAACCTATTTGGGCAAATATAGCCAAGCAAACCGCCTTTTTTTAATAATTCAAGACCTTTTTGAATAAAAACAACATAAATATCTATGTTATTTTCTTTTGCTGTTTCATATTTTTCTTTTATGTATAAACATTCTTTTGGATAAATACTTTGTAATTTTTGTATTTCAATATATGGGGGATTACCAATTATGCAGTCAAAACCTTTTTCATCGTCATTTTTTTCATCATTAAAAATATCCTTAAATGATTTGTTCCAATCCATAGGTTTTATTTTAAATTTTTCTTCTGTCGTAAGAATGATGTCTTTTCCAATTAATGAATTATTGCATAAAATGTTATTATTTAATTCCGGTAATATTTTTTCTTTTCTACTTTCAAACAATGATACATCTTTTGTTATATCATCTTTGTTAACATCCTCAAGAGCTTTTATACTTAAACTAAATTTGGTAATTTCAACCGCTTGACTATCAAGATCAACTCCAAAAATATTATTTTTTAATATTTCTTTTTTTAAATCAACTCGCAATCTTAAATCAAAGTTTTTATTTTCTCTGTCATTATTGATAATCTCAATAAATTTTTTATTCTTAGTTGTTATTGGCTCTTTTGCTTGCTCAATTAATTTCTTACATTCATTTTTATAATATGAAAGGTGCCATTTTAATAATAAATCATAAGCGCCTATTAAAAAACTGCCTGAACCGCAAGCCGGGTCAAGTATCTTTATTTTAGCAACATCTTCGGGAGTTTTACATTTATCAAGAAGTTTTCCCAAAGTATCATTAACTAATTTTTGAACAATATATTTGGGAGTATAAAAAACGCCTCCCGCTTTATTTACTTCAGGTTTAAATTCGTCCGTCACGCTATTATTTTTTAATACTATTGTTTTGCCGAGGAACTCTTCATAAACCGTGCCAAGTATTTCTGTTGGCATCGCGTCAAAAGTATATAAAGACTTATCTGGTCTCAATGAATCTAATATATCTTTAAGGACTTTATTACTTACTTTAACAATATCCAATTCATCTCTTTTTTGGAATATACTACCATTATATGTATCGTCAAGTCGCGTAAAAACATCTTGACACAACTCATATAAAGAAATTACTTCAGATTTATTTTGTTTTACTTTATCAATTAATAAACTTAAATAATCATCTTCAATGTTTTTATCAGATAACATTTTTATAAAAATAAACCGATTTAATATTAATTGCGATGCGGCTGTCATTATTTCTGTAGTAGTATTTCTATCATGGTAGTACATACTACTCGCAAGTTTTCTTCTCCATTCTTCAAGGTCTTCTAAAAACCGTAAATCAACCGCTTTTCTATTTTTTATCAAATCTTCATCAGAAAGTCTTAAAAAATCTAAACTTCCATTTGTTACATTATTTTTTTCAAAATATTCCCAAAGATCATCAAATTTATCTACATACGAAGGATATTGCCAATCAAATTTTTTTATTACTTGTTTATTAAATAAGTCTAAAGAATTTTGTTTTAAAGGTTCTGGATCTAAACAATCAAACAATCTAAACTCTTCAAAATCGGTTAACAAGGATAATCTTACTCTATTTTCAGGCAGTTCCGCTCTACTTAAAGTACTATGAGAATATTTATAAGCTTGCCTAATCCATCTAATATCTTCGCTTAATTTATATTTTGGGTGTTTAGCTTCCATAAAAAATAGAGAACTCATTTTATTAATTTTCTTATCAAAAAATCGTAACAGATAATCAGGTCTTTTGAGATTTTCATCGCCTTGATCAAAAGTTATTTTCAATTTATGTTTATATTGAACTATAAATTCTTCTCTGCCAGACGCCAAATCAATATTATGAATATTCCAGTTAAGATTTTGAAATAGAGGTTTAATATATTGTTCTTCAACTTGAGCTTCAGATTTGAAGTCGCTTTTTTTTAAAAGATCAACTTCTTTATCAAATTGATCAACCAATCTTTTTATATTCTCTTTTGATTGCTCTTTAGTCATTTTATACCTTCTATAATAATATTATTTACCCTAACGAATAAGAATTATTGATTTTATCCCAAATATTGCCTCGCGCTACTTCTAACCAATAACTAATAGCTGAATACGCCCTCGTTTGTATGTATTTCTACTTCATTTCCAAAAGATTTCTCAACTCGTCCTACGATTTGCGCTTCCACGCCAAACTTATGAGAAATATTTATTATATAATCCGCAGTTTTCTCGTCGGTAAATATCTCCATACGATGCCCCATATTAAACACGCTATACATCTCTTTTAAATCGTAATTTCCGGTTTTTCGTATCAAATCAAAGATTGGGGGTATCTCGAAGAGATTATCTTTTATATACTTCAAATTAGAGCCAAATTTCTTGCATTTTGTCTGACCGCCGCCGCTACAATGGATAATGCCGTTTATTTTATCCCGATGATTCGCTAATATCTCTTTAATTATGAATGCGTAAGTCCGCGTAGGCGACAAAACCGATTTGCCTACGTCTAACGGCAAAGACGGAATTTTATCTGTAAGTTTATATTTTCCGCAATAGATCATTTTTTTATCTACGTTTTGATTGTACGACTCGGGGTATTTTTCAGCGTAAATTTTATCGAATATATCGTGCCTGGCGGAAGTAAGCCCGTTGCTCCCAATGCCGCTGTTGTACTCTTTCTCGTAATTCGCTTTGCCAAAAGAAGCGAGCCCGACGATAACGTCTTTGTCGGAAATGTTAGAGTTATCTATAACGTCATTTCTTTTCATACGCGATACAATTGTCGTATCGACAATTATTGTCCTGACCAGATCCCCGACGTCGGCCGTCTCGCCCCCCGTTAATTTGACCTCTATACCGTTTGAAGTAAACCACTCGGCGATCTCCTCGTTAGCCGAGATTATAGCTTCGATAACCTCGCCGGATACTAGACGCGAATTTCTTCCTATTGTATTTGAAAGTAGCATCGGCGAAACGCAACCAACGCAGAGTAGATCGTCGGTATTCATAACTATAGAGTCCATGGCGATCCCTTTAAATACCGATAAATCGCCCGTCTCCTTATAATACAAATACGCAAGCGACGACTTCGTTCCCGCGCCGTCGGAATGCATTATCAAGCAATCGTCGCTATTATTCGACAAATAATCCGGTATAATCTTGCAAAACGCTCCGGGATAAAGCCCTTTATCCAAATTAGCTATTGCATTGTGAACGTCCTCTTTTTGAGAACTAACCCCTCTTTCTGAATATTTGTCCATACTTCCCTCCGAAGAAACATTTTATGCCGTAAATATATCATATTTATAAAAGAATATAAATTTATTTTGTTAATTATTCAAGCGCGCTATAATAGCTTTTATGAAATATCTCTATAAATTATCTAATGAATTAATATTTCCGCCGCTACAATTGTCGCAATCCGACGGACTTCTCGCTCTCGGCGGCGATCTGTCGATCGATAGATTACTTTTAGCGTACAGAAGCGGTATTTTCCCGTGGTACAACGACGATAGCCCGATTTTATGGTGGTCGCCCGATCCAAGGTTCGTCGTAACTCCCTCGGAAGTAATCGTTTCGTCGTCGATGAAAAAGGTTCTGAAAAAGAATTTATTTAGCGTATCTCTCGATAAGAATTTTCGAGCGGTTATAACTAACTGTAAAAAAGTGAGAGAACAAACAGGAACTTGGATTACCGACGAGATGCTCGAAGCGTATTGCGAACTTCATGACGACGGTTACGCGCATAGCGTCGAAGTTTTTCGGGAGGGCGAACTAGTCGGCGGGCTTTACGGCGTATCTATCGGACTCTGTTTTTTTGGGGAATCAATGTTTTCTCTTGCCGACAACGCATCGAAAACCGGTTTTATAATTCTATCAAAATTATTAAAAGAGAAAAACTTCGGACTTATCGACTGTCAAGTTTATACAAATCATCTCAAATCTCTCGGAGCGTATAATATCGAAAGAGAAAAATTTATATCTTTGATCGCAAAATACGTAAAATACGAAACTTTTAGAAACGACTGGAACGAATGGCTTGACGGCAGATCGGCTTCCGATTTTGTATAAGAGTTTTATTTACATTTTGATATATTTTGGATATTTTGAAATAAATTTATATGTTTTAAGGAATAATTTATGAAAAAAAGTATTATTAGCGTTATTTTAATTAGCGCTCTAATTTTGACTCTGCTTTTTACAACGTTAAACTGCCCTAATAATCCGGCTTCTTCGACTACGACGATAAACTCGGATATAACTACGACCACCGAAAATCAATCTACTACTTCAACTACAATCGATCCGGCCCGCCCCTCTTCGATCGTTAAACTGTTATTTATTCATCACTCTTGCGGTAGTAATTGGTTGTCGACGGACATCGGCAATCTCGGATCGGCGCTAAACGCTAATAATTATTACGTATCGGAGAGCGATTACGGATGGGACGCCGAACCTGAGGACAATTTAGGCGATTATACCGACACAAATAACTGGGGCATGTGGTTTAACGATACGAAAGCGCCTTACGTTTACGCATCTGATAATCATTCCGCTTACCAGACAAATTCGGTAAGTAATCCAGGGGGCGAAAACGAGATAATAATGTTTAAGTCGTGTTACCCTTTAAGCGAAGTCGGAGCTAGTATTGACGACGAGAAAACGAGTTACAACTCGCTCTTGACGTATTTCTCGCAGAATACGGACAAATTATTCGTTCTTATTACTCCTCCCGGCGAAACCGAAGTTTCCAGTTACGTCAATACCAAAGAATTGTGTAATTGGCTTGTCGACAGGACAAACGGGTGGTTGAAAGACTACGCGCATAATAACGTATTTGCTTTCGATTTTTACTGCGTTTTATCCGAAATAGACTCGCATCATAGGATATCTAACGGCGCTATTGAGTACGTTTATTCGGCTGGTTACGACGGAACTTCCCCTTATCACGACGGCGACGATCATCCGACTTCGACTGGCAACCAAAAAGCGACGAACGAATTTATACCTTTATTAAATCATTACTATAACCTATGGAAAAACTAATTTAAATTAATTTTATAATCTCCTCATATCAATATTTTTATAAATTTTTTTTAATAAAATTGTGTATAATATTAAAAATAATGCTATAATATTTAACGCGCGACAATTGATATCCGGAGGGGCTTATGACAAATAAAAAATATTTTTTACTACCGCTTATAATAGCCGCTTTTACATTCTCTTTATACGGTGCGGAGCCGAAACTTTTAGTAATCGGAGTAACTCCATGGGGCGACAGAGTAGAAATGGCCGCCTCTTACAAACCTTTTATCGATTACATATCGGAAGAGATCGGGATACCGGCATCTCTTTATATTGCTCAGGACTACAACGAACTTGGAGCGGAACTTGCGAACGACAACGTACATATCGGAATTTTCTCGCCGACCGCCTACGTTCAAGCGCAAGATTCGTATTCGGAATTGAAATACCTCGCTACTTCGGTAAAAAACGGCGCGCCGTATTATTACGGTTACATCGTAGCGCGCGCGGATTCTAAAATAAAGTCTATAAAAAAGTTAAAAGGCAAAATTTTTTGCTTCACAGATAAAAGTTCTACTTCCGGGTATAAATATCCTATGCTCTTGTTTAAGAAAAGAAAGATAAATCCTGAGAAGTTTTTTAAAGAGATAATTTTTGTTAAATCTCACGACGACTCGCTCGAAGCGGTATATAAAGGAATAGTCGACGCAGGCGCCGTATCGGGAGCGTTTGAAAATTATATTTTCAAGGACGAACTAAGAGCGATCGATAAAACTCCGCCTATACCTTTAGACGCCGTCGTCGTTAATAAAAGTCTCGACGATAACTTAGTTAAAAAGATAAAAAAAATCTTTTTATCGGTCAATCCTAATACTAAGAATGCGAACAACGAGCTAATACTTGAAAAACTGTACTTTCAGGGCTTTGTAGAGAAAAATAACGCTTTTTACAACGTCGTTAGAGACATGTTAAAGGAATTTGACTAATAATTTGAGATAGTTTTATGAAAATATACCCAAAGATACTGACCGTTACGATAGCTTTAATGATTATACCATCGTTATTCTTCATATTTTACTTTACTAATAATATCGAGCGTAACGGCGATAAGTTTATTGAAAATAGGCTATATAAACGATATTTAAACATCAAACTCTTTTTTGATTCAATTAAGGGATCTTTAGCTCTAAAGATAACCAAATCGATAAATTCTAACGATTTAGATAGTTTATATCGCTATTTTGATTACGTTAAAATTATTGATATTCCCGAAGGCGTCGACGACATATCTGGCGTATCAAAATTTAATTCTTCGAACGATATAATTTTGACAAATAACGGTATTGAGATTCTAATAAAGATGCCTTACGGTTATAAAAATAAAAATATTTCATCTTATATCGAATTGTCTAAAAATATTTCTCAGGACGCTCTGTTGAAAAACTACTATGCCGACGTTAGCGAGAAATTCGCGATATACGAAGTAAACTACGGCTTGGACAACGGCGATAAAGATAAATTTAGATTAATAAAAAGCGAATTCTACGATTCTTATAACAACAACATTGTAACAAATCTAGGCGACGACAGTATAATGAAAAAAGTTTTGGATAATAAACAATATTTTTTTGAGAAAAACAAATTTATTTCTTATACTGCGTACGATATGATCTACTTCCCCTTGCGTAATGAAAATAATATAATCGGCGTTTATATAGTAGGTATTCAAAAAGTAGAGATGAGTAGCGTTATTTCTTCCATGAAATTCAACGTTTTATTTTTGATATTTATCGAAGTTATTTTGGCGATATTATCTACTTTTCTGATTTCCAGAATATTGGTTAATCCTATCCACAAAATCGAGATGTTCTCCAACAAAATTGCCGACGGGGATTTTTCTTACCAGTTAAAAATAGATTCTAACGACGAGATAGCTAATCTCGCCGATAATATAAATATA
>JAGOCL010000063.1 GCA_017998755.1 Spirochaetota bacterium
AATTACCATAAACCCAACCATAACCAGAGAATCCTTGCCGCCAACCGGCGTTTTAGTCGCGAGCATAAATAAAATATCATTCATTAACATAACTCCTTCGCTAAATATTTTTTACTATTCTATTCTTTTTATTTATTAAAATCTATGATATAATAAAATCTCTACAGTTTTCAATCTCAAAAATTGTTTAAAATAAGAGTTGAAAAATTTAGATAAAAAAATTATCATTTATCTTATTTAAAGTCAAGATTTATTAAATTAATTTAGATAAATACTTAACCAAACGATCGAATTGGTTTATAATTAAAAATATTTATAAATAAAATACTCATAAAATTTCAAAAAAAAATATTTAAAGAAAATCCTTGAAATATTTAATATAATCGGTAAATATATATTTTAGATAAGAATACTTCTCTGGGAGGGGAACTTTGTTCAAAGTAAAATTTTGGGGCGTACGGGGGTCTCTGCCTTGTCCGGGACCTACCACCGCAAAATACGGCGGCAATACCGCTTGTATTCAAATTAAATTGGATCAAGATTATCAGATAATTATCGACAGCGGAACGGGTATCAGAGAGTTATCGGCCTCGCTTCTATCTGATCCGGAAGTAAAAAAACCTTTAAAAATATTTTTATTTTTAACTCACACTCATTGGGATCACATTATGGGATTCCCTTTCTTCACGCCGATATACATACCGAATGCAGAAATAACTATTCACGGTCCGGTATCTTTTGAAGACGAGCCGCTCGATAAAGTAATCGGGGGGCAATTGACTTACAGATATTTCCCGATACGTATAGAAGAACTCAAATCCAAAATAAACTACGTCAGATTAAAAGAAGGGAGTTTGGATTTGCCAAACGGCGTAAAAGTGAGCTACAAATTCTTAAATCACCCTATTATGTGTCTTGGGTATAAAATCGAATACGAGAATAAGATTTTAGCCACATGTTACGATCACGAGCCCTTTGCAAATTTATTTGAAGGGGATCCGGAAAATGAAGAAGAAGGAAAAAGCGCCGCTCTTGAACAGAATTTTAGAGTTTCGCAATTTTATAAAAACGCAGACCTTTTGATACACGATTCTCAGTATACCTCTACCGAATATAAAAAATTTGTCGGTTGGGGACATTCTACTTATAAATACGCCATAACTCAAGCTCTAAAGGGTAAAGTAAAAAATTTGGCTCTATTTCATCACGATCCAAACAGAACCGACAAACAACTTGATAATATCAAAGAGACCTTTAATACTAAATTTTTAAAATACGGCTTGAACGTATTCCCCGCTTATGAAAAACAAGAGATTGAGCTATGAGCAAATTTGACTTTGTGCATCTACATAATCACACCGAATATTCTTTATTAGACGGAATGATTTCGCTGGATACAAAGGAAAAAAAGGAACACAACCTTTTCACAGCTTTAAAAAAAAATAATATGGACGCCGTAGCAATAACCGACCACGGCAATATGTTTGGGGCCGTCGAATTTTATAAAAGATGCAAAGAAAAGGATAATAAAATCAAGCCGATAATCGGCTCCGAATTTTATATCGCTCCGGGCTCGAGATTTGACAAAAACCCTCAGAAAGGGAATTCTCATATAGTATTGTTGGCAAAATCAAACGAGGGCTATAAAAATCTTATTCAGTTATCCTCCATTTCTTATACCGAAGGATTCTATTACAACCCCAGAATTGATAGAGAGCTTCTTGAGAAATATTCGGAAGGTTTAGTATGTTTATCGGCGTGTATAGCAGGAGAGATACCAAGATTAATTTTAGAGGGTAAAATAGACGAGGCGGAGAAAAAGGCCTTATATTATAGGGATCTTTTTGGAAAAGACTCGTTTTTTCTGGAAATGCAAATTCACGGTATAAAAGAAGAAAAAATCGTCGCCAAAGCTTTATATCAAATGTCGATAAAACTTCAGATACCCTTAGTCGCCACTAACGATTGCCATTATCTAGAAAGAGAAGACGCCGAAGCCCACGATATTTTATTGTGCATTGGGACAAAAAATAAATTTTCTGATCAGAAAAGACTGAAATTTCATGGAACGGATTTTTATTTCAAGTCGGAAGAGGAGATGTATAGACTCTTCAAAGATATACCAAAAGCTTTATCCAACACTCGAGTTATAGCGGATATGTGTTCCGTCGATATAAAATTGGGCAATCCAATACTGCCTGATTTTGAAGTGCCGCGGGGCTATTCAAAAGAGAGCTATCTGAAAGAATTATCTGAAAACGGACTTAAGAAAAGGTACTATAATCCGGATCAAAATCTAGTCGATCGTCTTAATATGGAAATAGACGTTATTAATCGAATGGGCTTTGCCGGATATTTTCTTATAGTTTGGGATTTTATTAACTACGCCAAAACTAACAATATTTGGGTCGGGCCGGGAAGAGGGTCGGGAGCGGGAAGCATAGTCGCTTATAGTCTTGGAATTACAAATATCGATCCGATCAAATACGACTTGATTTTTGAGAGATTCTTAAACGAAAAAAGAGTTAGTATGCCGGACTTTGATATCGATTTCTGTCAAGAAAGAAGACAAGAGGTTATTGATTACGTTGTCCAAAAATATACCAAAGAAAAAGTATCGCAAATCGTTACTTTCTCAAAAATGAAAGCCAAAGCCGTTATAAAAGACGTAGGCAGAGTATTAGACGTTCCTTTAAGCAGAGTAAATCAGATAACAAAATACATTACCGAAGGCAAAGATTTAAAAAAAGAGATAATGGAAACTCCGGAATTGAAAGAAATTTTCTTTAACGGAACTGAAAATGAAAAAAAACTCCTAAACTCTTCAATCAAACTTGAAAAATTGTCCAGACATACTTCGGTGCACGCCGCCGGCGTCGTTATTGGTAAAAGCGCAATAACAGATTTTGTCCCCCTCCAAATAGTAAAAGATAAAATAAATAAAGGCGGCGATATTATTACCACTCAATATCCCGGCCCCCAGCTGGAAGAGTGCGGTTTAGTCAAAATGGACTTTTTGGGTTTAATTACGCTGACTCTTATGAGAAACTGCATACAACTTCTTGAAGATAAAGGAATAATTTTAGATATTAATAATATCCCTTTAGACGATCAGAAAGTTTTCGAGCTGTTTACTAAAGGAGACGTCGAAGCTGTATTCCAATTTGAAAGCCCCGGTATGAAAAAATATCTGATGAAACTCCGACCAAACTGCCTTGAAGACCTTATAGCTATGAACGCGCTTTACAGACCAGGCCCGATGGATCAAATTGAAACTTATATTAAGAGAAAGCATCTTGAAGAAAAAGTGGAATACGATCACCCTCTAGTCGAACCGGTTTTAAAGGAAACTTACGGTATAATGATCTATCAAGAGCAGGTAATGAAGATCTCTCAGGTTGTAGCCGGCTACGATCTTGGAAGCGCCGATCTTTTAAGAAGAGCGATGGGTAAAAAAAAGATCGACGAGATGTTGAAAAATAAAAGAATTTTTGTATACGGCAACGAAGAAGAGCGAAATAAAGTAATTGAAGAAAACAAACAATTATCTCTTGAGAATAAAAAACCAAAAGAAATTCCGCCCGTTATCCCCGGGGCGATAAAAAATGGTCTGGATGAAAAGACGGCGACGATAATATTTGAAAAAATGGAAAAATTTGCCGAATACGGCTTCAATAAAAGCCACGCCGCGGCTTACGCCTATGTAGCGTATCAAACGGCCTATTTAAAATCTTACTATCCAATCGAATTTATGGCGTCGGTGCTAAATTCCGAAGTCGGCAAACCGGATAAGCTCAAATATTACATACAAAGTTTAAAAGAGCTAAATATTGAACTTCTACCGCCCGACGTTAATCATTCTCAAAAAGCTTTTTCGGTAGAAGACGGTAAAATCCGATACGCCCTTTACGGTATAAAAGGGGTCGGAGACTCCGCGGCAGATAATATCGTCCATTCAAGACGCGAGAAAGCGAAATATACTGATTATAACGACTTTTTACGTTCATTAGATCTAAGAATTGTAAATAAAGGGGTATTAGAAGCGCTGATATTATCGGGAGCGCTCGACTCGCTTAAAAAATCCAGAAAATTTATGATGGAGACTCTCAACGATTCAATTAAAGAAGCGATAAATTTCCAAACCGATAAAAGGATTGGACAAATTGGTCTTTTTGAGGAGGCGTCGGAAGATAATAACGCCGAATATCCCAACGAGGAAGCCGAATGGGATATGACGGAAAAACTGAAGAAAGAACGGGAGATTTTGGGATTTTATCTTTCCGGCAATCCGCTCGACCCTTACATTCGGATAATAAAAAGAACGGGGTCTCATAATATAAAATCTCTACGAAAGATTAACTTAGTAGTTGAGGAGGGTAAATACTCTTCTCAAATAAAAATATCGATAGTCGGTATAGTTACCGAGATAAGCGTTTTTAACGGCGAAAACAACAAAAAATGGGCAAAAATAAAAATCGAAGATTTATACGGAGACATAGAAGCTTTCGTATACGGGGATAAAGTCGATAATATTATTAATAATATCGAATTATATAAAATTGTCGTTCTAAAGGGGGTATATAGAATGTTACAAAACGGAAACAAATCGTTAATAGCGGACTCCATGGAGGGTATAGAAAAAACAATCGAGCAGGATATTTCTGAATTTCATATTTACTTAAAAGATAAAAAATTGATTGAAGACGAATTAATCTCTTTTAAAAATACCTTGCTAAATCTACACGGCAGTTTATCTCTCTATTTTCACATAAAAAGTAAAGAAAATAAAGAATACATTGTTTATTCAAGCGATATAAAAGCCCCGAACGATAAAGAATTCTATAGCAAATTTCAGCAAAAATACAATTTTATTGAAAAAATCAGAGTTCTTTAGATATCTGTTCTTTTTTAAGCCGAACAAGGTAACGAAAAGATAGTATCAAGTATCGTAAATATAATAAAAACAAAACAATAACAGTAAAAAAAGCCGGTATAGAGAAAAGTAGAATCTTAGAAGTTATTTCTATATTGTTAAATTTTATAAAACCGCAAATTCTAAAAGTATTAAACAGATAATATGGAATAGTAATACCAAATAGAATGATAACAGACAAATACTTCCATTTCCTTGACAATTCGACGTTTTTAAAATATTTTAATCCGTTCTCTAAAATTTTTGATATAAAAATCAGACTTAAAGACATTAAAAACGGTAAGAAACTCTGAATTTCCTGAAATATCTTATATTTGAATAAAAAGAATTCCAGTAAATTCAATATAAATATGACGTAAATTAATATTTCCGCAACAAACAGATAAATAAAAGGATATATTCGTCTTGATATGATGAGTCCGATCATAATGAGGATTGTTCCTATTATTTCAAATCCAAAAATATTTAAGATATTAAATTCGTCCAATAAAAAATAAGTAACATACCTGGGTTTTACAACCCAAAAAATTATTCCTATTAAAATAAGTTTAAACGAATTAATTAATTCTTTTGTCTGATTTTTATCCATTTTGTTTCTCCATAAAACTATCTTAACTTATATCATTTTTTTTAATTAATTGATTAATATTTTGTAAATATTACTGAATTTTATTATAGTTTTATTGCCTTATAAAGTTTTTTTTTGTATTATTAATATGAAATTTACTTTAAATATTTTCAAGGAATATATAGTGGTATGCGATTTGTGTAAAAAAGAGGAAGCGATATTTCATTTTCAGGAAAATTCAAGCTCCGGTAAAAGAAAAATAAATTTGTGTATGAATTGCGCTATAAAAAAAGGATTTAATTTTTCAATGTTTCAATTTCAAGACATCTTAATAGATTTTTTATTAAATATTTTCTCGCCCGATCAAAACTCCGGTTATTCATTGGGCAACATAGCTTTTGAAGCCGATATTTGCCCATCGTGCGGTAAAAGCTTCCACAGTATTGTTGAAACCGGAGAAGTCGGATGCGCTATTTGTTACAATGTCTATAACGGTTACGTCAGTAATTTTATCTACGCAAGAAATAACTCTCTTAATTATTTGGGTAAATATCCGGTAAGATATAGAGAAATTTCTATTCATAGAGAGAAATTATTAGAGTTGAAAAACGAGCTAAACGAATCGATTCTAACTCAAGATTTTATGAAAGCGGCTAAAGTCAGAGATAAAATTAAAGAGATAAAACAGGAATTTAAGTCGACCAGAAAGCAAAAAGGGAAGCTTAATGAATAAAGTATTGAAAAATACTGACAGCTTACGGGCATATTCCCTGCTTTATTCAAAAATCAGACTTGTTCGAAATATCAATAAATATCCTTTTGTAAATTCTATGAACGATGATGAAAAGAATGAAATTTATACTCAACTGTTAGATATTTTATCTCGTAACAATTTGGATTTTTTTAATTTGAAAGAGCAAACGGATAACGCCTCAGTTCTTGATTTTAACTATGCTCTCTACTTAGCCGACGAAGAAAGGGAACTTGATAAAAATATTTTATTGATTAATAAATATAATACTATTTTAGAAATTAACAGAGCTAACCATATTGAGTTTTATAGTTACAGTTTTAACTCAGATTTTTTAAATTCATACAAAAATATAACTAATTTAGAAGAAATCTTTGAAAACTATTTTAATTTTTACGCGACAAAGAGATTCGGATTTCTATCGCCAAAAATAAACGATACAGGTCTCGGATTAAAGATTTCGACGATTCTTCATCTACCGGGTTTTTCTGCGATTAAAAACCAAAGTCTTCTTTTTGAAGATTTTAACAAACGGGGTTATGAAATAAAAGAGTGGAAATTTGAAGGGGAACATTATAAAAACTTTTACGTCGCATCTTCTAATTTAAATTTTGGAATTAGCGAAGATAAATTACTCGAAAGATTTCAATTAGGTATAAATTCTATTTTAGATATGGAAAATAGCGAATTGTTGAAATTTTACAACAAGAATAAAGACGAATTTGTCGATACTATTTTAAGAAGTTACGGGATACTAAGCTACGCGACAAAACTAAAATTTGAAGAAACGATCGAATATTTGTCCAATATTCTTATTGGATTAAAACTCGGAGCGCTCAAGGTTAAAAACGGGAGCTTATTCGATTTAGGCGAGTTGTTTTCCGTTATCCTTGGTAATAAACTTTCGCCGGAGTCGGATAAAACAAATAACGACGAAGCGCGTAAAGAAATTATCAAGAAGTTTATTTCAAACGTAGGAGCGATCAATGATTAATAAAGGATTCACAAGCAGAGCTAATAAAATAATAAGATTTCTCGCTCAGGAAGAGGCAAAGAAATTTAACGCCGACAAACTTCTACCGGAACATATAGTATTAGCTATTTTTAGAGAGCAGGAAGGAGTCGCCGTTAAGACCTTACAATTACTGGGAGCGGATATTTACGATCTTATCCTTGATATTGAAGAATATCTTGAGAAAAGAAACGGCCCCATGTATCTCGGAGACGTTATACCATCGCAAGAAGTTCAAAAAATGATAGATTTGAGTATAGACGAATCAAAGAATATGGGATACAACTACGTTGGAACGGAACATCTTCTTCTTGCGGCTATGCAAGATATGGGTTCTTTTATATCCCAAATTCTAGAAGAACGCGCCATTTCCGTAACCAAATTCAGAGAAGGCGTTATCAAAATTATAGGATTTGGAAAGGTTCTTACAAAAAAAGATACCGCTAAAAGAACGCCTCTTCTCGACGATTTCGGCAGGGATCTTACGCTTTTAGCAAAAAAAGGGAAGCTCGATAAGGTTATCGGGAGAGACGTAGAAATCGAGAGGGTTATTCAGATATTATCGAGAAGAACAAAAAACAATCCCGTATTAATAGGAGAGCCCGGGGTAGGCAAAACCGCTATAGTCGAGGGGCTTGCTCAAAAAATCGTTGAAAACAACGTTCCTGAAACTTTGATAAATAAAAGAGTTATAGTCTTAGATCTTGGGCAAATTGTCGCCGGAACAAAATATCGCGGAGAATTTGAAGACAGGATAAAAAAAATTATGAAAGAGGCGACCGAAGCGTCTAATATTGTGCTTTTTTTAGACGAACTACACACTATTATTGGCGCCGGAGGATCCGAAGGTTCTCTAGATGCCTCTAATATGCTAAAACCGGCGCTTTCAAGAGGCGAATTGCAGTGCATTGGAGCGACGACTCTTAACGAATATAAAAAATACATTGAAAAAGACGCCGCTCTAGAGAGAAGATTTCAACCTATAGTCGTAGACGAACCAAACGTCAGCGATACTATTTCGATACTCAGGGGTATCAAAAATCTTTACGAAGAGCACCATAACGTTATATATACCGACCGGGCTTTGGAAGTTTCCGCAAAATTAAGCCACAGATATATAGCCGACCGATATCTACCCGATAAAGCCATTGATATAATCGACGAGGCGGGTTCGAGAGTAAGATTAAAGAATTCCACTAAACCGGTAGAATTGCATATTATAGATAAAGAAATTGAAGATCTGAGCGTTAAGAAGAACAGATTAATAAAAGAACAACTCTTTGAAGAGTGCGAAGATATTAAAAATCAGATTGACAGACTGACGCTCGATAAAGAAAATATCATTAATGAGTGGCAAAAAAACAACATGAAAGATAAGTTTGTCGTCGACGAAGAAGATATATTGGAAGTTTTGTCTATTATAACAAAAATCCCGTTATCAAAAATTGTCGAAAAAGATACTCAAAAATTGCTAAATATTGAAAATGAACTGCATAAAAGGATTATAGGTCAAGACGAGCCTATTAAAATAATTGCGTCGGCGATTAGAAGATCAAGAATGGGGCTTGGATCAAAAAGAAGGCCAACGGGATCTTTTATTTTTTTGGGACCTACGGGAGTTGGAAAAACGGAATTAGCCCGATCTCTTGCTAACTTATTATTTGGCGACGACGACTCCCTAATACGTATAGATATGTCCGATTATATGGAGAAACACAATGTTTCTAGGCTTGTGGGAGCGCCTCCGGGATACGTCGGTTATGAAGAGGGGGGCGTATTAACAGAAAAAATCAGAAGAAAGCCTTATTCGGTTATTCTTCTTGACGAAATTGAAAAAGCCCACCCCGACGTTTTCAATATTTTACTTCAAATTTTGGAAGAGGGGGAAATTGCCGATAATCTTGGTCATAATATTTCTTTCAGAAATACTATAATCATTATGACAAGCAACGTCGGGGCTCGTCAAATAAACAAAGACAGCTCTTTGGGGTTTTCTCAAAATAATGAGAATTTTGAATACAAAGAGATAAAATCCTCCGCGATGAATGAACTAAAAAAGTTTTTCAACCCCGAATTTCTTAATAGAATTGACGAGGTAGTTGTATTTCATTCTTTGGCAAAAGAGGACTTGATAAAAATTGTCGATATCATGTTTATTGAAACTAAAAACAATTTAAAAGAGCAAAATATCGAGATTGAGTTAACTGAAGCCGCAAAGAACTTTGTTATAGAGAAGCGATACGACAAAAAATATGGAGCTCGTACGCTTAGAAGAGCGATACAAACGGATATTTCCGATGCGATATCCTTAGAAATCTTAAACTCTAGGATAAAAGAAGGCGATATTGTCGAGGTTGGCGTTACCGAAGATAAACTAACTTTTATAAAACGTAATGAAGCTTTACAAGATCAAGTTAAACCCAAAAAAAGAGCAAAAGTTGCCGTCGACTAGATTATTATTTATAATCTCATTTTTTTTCGTCGTTTTTGGCGTATTTTCTAACGAACTTCAAGATTATAACTTATCTTTGTCGTATTATAAAGACGGTTTTTATGAGATCGCTGAAAAATCTTTTTTAGAATTTATCGATAACAATCCGTCTTCAACTTACAAATCAAAAGCGCTTTATTATTTATCTTTATCCCAAATAAAAACAAATAAAATAAAAGAGTCGGTCGGAAATTTATCAAAAATATCGAACGATAAAAACTTTGAGTATTATAACGAAGTCGTTTACTAT
>JAGOCL010000064.1 GCA_017998755.1 Spirochaetota bacterium
ATCGAAATAAGCAAGATCGCCGGGATTCACATTTAAGTCTTGATCGGCGGGAAACGGCCAAAACGGGCTATTAAAAGTAAAAATCAAATTGTTATTAAAAAAAGAGTCTAAGGAAGTATCAAGCCCGCCTTGACTTAAAAGCTCGTCGGTTCCCGGAAAATTCAACTCAAAATTTACTATATAGTCCCCTTCTTTCAAACCAAAATTGTTATAATCGGGATAATAATATTTTCCGCCGGGACTAATCTCCTCAATATCCACTCTATCGAACGATGCGTCCTCCATTCTTAACAGCTCTTTACCTAACTCCGATTCCGGATCGAGAAGTTCGCCTAGATTTACCGATTTTTCTAGAACCGGTATATCAAATTTCAGATCCCACTTCGGAAAGTTGATACTGCCGGGATTTTTAGTAATATTCAGTAAAGTTTCAATACTGCAACTTACGGTATAAATAAGCGCAAATAAAACCGTAAATGCAGTAATTAAATACATTCTCTTTATTTTCATCTTTATTTTCCGTTATACCTAATTCTGAACAATCTGTTAGTAAATACTTCAAATTCTTTACAAAACAGCTACGCTATATATTATATCAATTATTTTCAAAAAAACCAAACTTACGCATTTATATTATCGAATTTTAACGACGAAAAGAAGAATATTGATTGAGAAATTTAAACAATTTATTCTATTTTTGAATAGGACTTCGGATCAATCGCCTCTCTGGTCCCTTCCCCTACAAACGCCGTCAAGAGCAGAGCTATAAAAAGAGCGACAAACGGATATACCGAAAGCCAATAGCAAGAGAGATATTCCGTCCCCTGTTTTATCAGTTCGCCCCAACTCGGAGTAGGCGCCGGAAGTCCAAATCCCAGATAATCTAGCGACGATAACGCCGATATACCGCCGATTAGCGAAAACGGAGCAAACGTAACGATCGGCGTTAGCGCGTTTGGAAGCATCTCAGAAAAAAGTATCGTTAAAGGATTCATACCAATCGCCCGCGCCGCTTCGACGTACTGAAATTGTTTTAACTTCAAGAATTCCGATCGGATATAATACGACAAACCTATCCAATTAAATATTCCCATTACGATAATAAGCGTCGTAAGTCCTTTACCCAAAATAGCTCCTAACAAAATAACGATGTACAAAAAAGGAAGCGACGATAATATCTCGATAAGTCTCTGCGAAGTAATATCAAATACCCCGCCCAGATAACCTTGAAGGGCTCCGATAAAAACTCCCATGACGATCTCGAGTATCAGTAATATTATAGAAAATGTCATAGAAACTCTAAATCCGTATAGGAGACGTACAAAAACGTCCCGCCCCCGATCGTCCGTCCCCAAAATATGCTGAGAATCGGGCGGGGTTGGCGGAAATCCTTCCAGTTCCTCAAGATTGGAAGAATAGGGGCTGTATGGTATCGGCGGAAATATCATAAAATTCTTTGGGTTCTGCGTAAATCGATCGGTTTTGGCTATTTCTTTGTACTGAGCTTCGGTCTTATATTTTCCGCCGAACTCAATATCCGAATAGAACTTAAAGGCGGCCAAGAAATAGTATTTGCCTTCGTATCTGATAACGATAGGTTTATCGTTGGCTATAAATTCGCTGAAAAGAGAGATAAAATATACGGAGAAAAGAATAATTAACGATATCCAAGCCCGTTTTATTTTTAAAAAACTCTCTATTCTCCGTTTAGTAATCGGCGATATTTTAATCATAAACAAAAACCTTTTTAGAAGTTCGTTATTTTGTTAAAAGAATAATTTTGCTATTTTTAATACGCCCTGTTTCCACGGAACGCGATGCGTCTCGCCCGAGCTGTTTTTAAATTTATCCAAATTTTCAATATACCATTTATAATTCCTCAAAAGAGCGTCTTTATTGGAATATTTAGGACTCCATCCAAGTAATTTCTCGGCTTTTTCAATAGAAACAAACGAATCCTTCGACGCCGTTTCATATACCCACTTGTACAGAGGAGACAATTTCAGAGCTTCTAAAATACGAAGCGTAATTATAAGAGGCTCCGCGGGAAATCCCTTAATTTTTTTACCTTTTCCTACATAATCCAGAACAGCCTGGTAATCCTCTTTCATAGTAGTAAATTCTTTGGCCCCAATATTGAAAGTATCGTTAACCGTCGCGCTAGGTCCGGTCATACAAAGATATATCGCAGAGCAAAGATCCTCGACGTCCAAAAGTTGATATCTGTTTGCGCCGGAGCCGATCATCGGAAATCCTCTACCGTCTTTTGCCCAATCGTAAAATATTGCGAATACCCCCAACCTCTCAGGTCCGATAAATGATTTGGGTCTGATTATAGGAACGCATAGCCCTTTTTCCCTGAATTTCTCGCACTCTTTTTCGGCCAGAATTTTCGCTTCGCCGTAAGGTCCGACGCCGTCGAGCTTATCTGTTTCATAAAGCGGATGATGATCCGGTATCCCGTAAACCGCCGTCGATGAAATATGAACAAATCTGCTTATGTTATTTTTAAAGCCGGATTCCAACAGCAACCTTGTTCCGTTTATATCCGTCGAGAAGATATCCTCTTTTTTATATAACGGCAAAGCCGCCGCGGTATGAACAATAACGTCCATCCCTCTGACAGAATTTTCAACTACGTCGATATCCCTTATATCTCCGGCGACAACTTCGACGCTATCTTTCTCCGGATAATCAAAAGGTAGCAAATCCAACGATCTAACCTTATAATCCTTTTTCAGAAGGTATCTGATAAGATTGATTCCAAGAAATCCCGAACCGCCCGTAACCAAAACGTTTATAGCCATTTACTCGCCTCTAAAACTAAAAATAAAAGTCGCTTCTTTTTTTATAATTGTTATACCACGACCTGATTTTCTTTAAATAATAATAACTTTGAGGTAAATCGGAATTTCTTATAAAATCTAGAAGGAATCTGTCCAATTTACGTTCTTCGCTTATATCAAGAGAATCTAGCGCGTATCCAAGTTTTAATCTTTTAAACATACGCTTTATATCGCCGAGTTTCCACAATATCCGAGCCGATTTAACGACGAAGTCTACGTTATAACCGTCTTCTCTTAAAGCGGTTCTGTAAACAGCGTCGGCGTCTTCGTATTTTCCCAAGGAGTAGTACATCCCGCCCAATATATCCAAAATTTTCGGATTATTAAGAGACTCGGCGACAGACTCAAGCAAGGCCCTCTCCGCAAGATCAAACTCCTTCGTTTTAATATAATTCATTCCGATCAACATAAGGCATCTAGCTTTATAAGAATTATCCTGCCACATATCTGTAGTATTTTTCAGTAATAAAAGCGAATCTTTATAATTTTCTTTGATATAAAGATCTTTCGCTTTAGAATAAAGCGACTTTAATAGAATTTGAAATTTTTCCATAGCCCCCTCCCCTGTTTTCCCGATAAAAATATTAACATCGAATAATTAATTTGTCAAATAAAAAAATTTAAAAAATTCTTTTGTCGCTTGACATAAATGTTTAGATAATATAATAACTGAAGCTATGAACTATAAAGAGATGCAAGCTTTACAATACAAAAACGGCTCGACAAATCCTATCAACGAGAAACTTATAAAAGAAGAAATACTTAGTTTAAATATAAACGGAGCGCATATCGAGGATAGAACGACAATCGAAGAAGATATGGAACTGTTGGCGCTTGGTCGATATTTCGAACTTTTAAACGTCGAGCCGGAATTGATAGTTAACACACTGGAAATGTCTAAGAATAAAGCGAATATCGCTTCAAACACGCTCAATTTAAGCTCTATTCTCAATCAATCAAAAAACGACTCTAATATCGGCATAAATAGAGCTAACCGCCTTAAATACGGAGAAATAGTTTTGTCTCCCGAAACTATTTTCAAAATAAAAAATAATTACGAGGAACAATCGGCTCTTTTCAGAGAAACCGCGGGGGTTCATAGCTCTTCGATTTTCGACGAATACGGTAAAAATCTCGGATTCTTCATAGACATTTCGCGACGCAATTGTTTGAGTAAAGCGACGGGGTATCTTATAAAAAATAAAGAACAAATAAAAGATAAAAAACTTTGTATAATGTTATCGAGCAGAGTAAATTCCGAAATGATAAAAATGTTTGATAAACTCGGCGTATCTACGCTTATAACCAAAGCCGCCCCCTCTTACGATAGCGTTATCGAGTCAAAAAAAAGGAATATTACGCTAGTCGGTTTTTTGAAAGAGGAAAGATTTACTATCTTTTGCGGAGAACAAAGAGTAATCATTCGATGAAACCGGATCCTACTACTACGTCGCCGTTGTAAATAACGGCGAACTGACCGGGGGTTATCGCTTTCTGCGGATGATCAAAATGAATTCTTATTGTCTCGTTTTCTTGAGGATATATCGTTGCGTCGGATTCTATATGTCTGTATCTTATCCTGACTTTTGCCTTTATCGGCTCTTTTAAACTCTCTATGGAAATCCAATTTAGATCTCTTACAGTCATATTATCCTGAAAAAGTCCGTTTTCATAATCTACCGTTACTTCGTTTGTATCTTTGCCGAGTTTTACGACATAAAGAGGAGCGTTAGACGAAACGCCGAGACCTCTTCTCTGACCGATGGTGAAGTTGATAATCCCGTCGTGAGTTCCAAGTATATTCCCATTGGTATCGACAATATTTCCCCGTTTAGAGTCGCAATTGATAAGATCCTTATAATCTCCCGAATAAAAATCTTGACTCTCCGGTTTGTCCTTTGTAAAAAGCCCTATAGCGCGAGCCCTCTCTCTTACCTCCGCCTTAGTATAGCCGCCGAGAGGCAATAATATCTGCGACAATTGCTTTTGAGAAAGATAAGCGAGAAAATAGGACTGATCTTTCTCGATAAAATGCGCTTTTTTCAGAAGATACCTTCCAAGTTTATCGTCGTATTCTATACGAGCGTAATGTCCCGTAGCAAAATAATCAAACTCAATCCCCAACTTTTGCGCTTCTTCAAGCATAATCCCAAATTTAACCGTTTGGTTACACTTTATGCAAGGATTGGGGGTTCTTCCCGCTATATACTCGTCTTGAAAATATTTAAGAATATTATTTTGAAAATATTCGGTTAAATCAACTAAATAAAAAGGGATATCGTAATGTTTCGCGACTTTCGCGGCGTCTTTCGCCCCCCTCGTCCCGTCTCCGCCAAAACAACTCGACTTCCCACCGTCGATTTTAATGAGATCGGGGTATCTTTTTTCGTCGTAAATCTTCATATTCACGGCGGTAAGATCATAACCGCTATTTATAAGAATATCCGCCGCTACAGAAGAGTCTACGCCTCCGCTAAGCCCGATTAATACTTTTTTTTTCATATTTTCCTCTATATAACAAATAAAATTATCCGAACATAACATTTATAACTATATTTTTCAAGATATTGATTATTAGAAGTTATAGAATTCTTTATTGCTTGAAAAGCCTTTAAAATATTTGTTGACACATATGTTTTATTCCCCCACTCGCCTTAACGAGTAGATTATAAAAAATATTCCAAAATTTTTAAGATTTTGTAAACCATTTTCACTATTTATTTGTTTTATATATTTTATATAATGGTGTTTTAAAATATGGAGTAGATAGTTTTATATCAGCCCTTGGGAAAAACTTAAATCTTGAAAAAATTAAAATTGATTTTGAATATTCTATGACACATTTGTTAGATATTATTGTTAAAAAGCGCTACTTATACGCCTTTATTATCAAGAATTTATTTGCCTTTTTGTTATAATTTTTTTAAAACGATAATATTTCCAATACTACAAAAAATTATGATATTTCATATTTAACTCATTGATTTTTATTCTTTTAAATATTACTATAATTTAAGCGAATCGTTATACGAGACGTAATATTTACACGAGGATAAAAACAATGAAAGTAGCTAAAAATATAACTGAATTAATTGGCAAAACGCCGTTAGTTCAAATCAACAAATTAAATTCCGGTTATTCGTCAAAAATCTACGCCAAGCTCGAAATGTTTAATCCGCTATCAAGCGTAAAAGACAGAATAGGACTCGCTATGATTGAAAACGCTGAGAAAGAAAGATTAATTGATAAAAATACCGTAATAATCGAGCCGACTAGCGGCAATACGGGGATAGCGCTCGCCTATATTTGCGCCATAAAGGGCTACAAATTAATTTTGACTATGCCGGATACGATGAGCGTCGAAAGGCGTAAACTACTGAAAGTATTTGGAGCGGAGCTTGTCTTAACGGAAGGCGCTAAAGGGATGAACGGAGCGATCGCTAAAGCGGAAGAATTAACGCAAAGTATTCCGAATTCTTTTATTCCTCAACAGTTTAAAAATCCCGCCAATCCCGAGATACATAGAAAAACCACGGCGATTGAGATTTGGGAGGATACGGACGGCTCGGTTGATATATTTGTAGCGGGAGTCGGAACAGGCGGAACGATAACCGGCGTAGCCGAAATATTAAAGAAAAAAAAATCGTCTGTAAAAATCGTCGCTGTAGAACCGGCAAGCTCGCCGGTATTGTCGGGAGGAAATCCCGGTCCTCACAAGTTGCAAGGAATCGGAGCCGGTTTTGTTCCCGATACGCTAAATACAAAAATATACGACGAAATAATAAAGGTTGAAAATGAAGATGCCGGTAAAATTTCTCGTCTTCTTGCTAAAGAAGAGGGAATTCTTGTCGGAATATCGAGCGGAGCGGCTATGCGGGCGGCGCTTGAGGTAGCGCAAAGGGAAGAGAACAAAGGAAAAACAATTGTGGTTTTATTACCGGATACCGGAGAAAGATATCTATCTACTTGGCTATTTGAAGAATAAATTTATTGGTTTTAATATAGAGTTTTATACTAAATATTTAGGATCTTTTATATTATGAACGATTTTGAAAACGGATTATTAAAATATTTCACAATTAAACAGTTAAATAAAATTCAAAGTCAAATAATAGGCATAGCCGGAGCGGGCGGTCTTGGATCAAATTGCGCATTCAATCTCGTCCGCTCCGGATTTAAAAACTTTTATATTTATGATTTTGATAAAGTTGATTATTCAAATCTTAACAGGCAGTTTTATTTTTTAGAACAGATAGGACTTCCAAAAGTTGAAGCTCTCGCGGTTAATTTAAAAAAAATAAATCCAGATATAGAACTTTTTACTCAAGAAATAACGATTAATGAAAGTAATATTTTAAGTCTTTTCAAAAAATGTTCGATTATCGTCGAAGCGTTTGATAAAGCGGAATCAAAAAAAATGATTGCGGAATCTTTTTACGATACTGCAAAAATAGTTGTATCAGCGTCGGGGCTAGCGGGTTATGGAAATTCGGACGACATTATAACCCGAAAAATAAACGATAATTTTTATCTCATAGGAGATATGGAATCCGAATGCGGCGACGATTTATTCCCATATTCTCCAAGAGTAAACGTCGCCGCCGCAAAACAAGCGGATATTATATTAAAATTGACGCTAGACGATAAAAACGACCGTTGAATTTATAAGAGTCCTCTCTTTTTCTACCGCATAGGTTTTTACTTATAGAATTATTAACATTGACATTACGAAATTTTTATAATAATATAACCTATATGTTGGTTGATTATAAAAACGATATTTATTCGCTTTCTGAAAAGTGCAAGGATTATCTCAGACGTATAGATCTTGATAAGCAAAACAGAGAGATACAAACGCTTGAAGAGCAAACTAAAAACGACGATTTTTGGGAAGATCAAGACAACGCTAAAAATATTCTTAAAAAGATAAACTCGATAAAAAAACGGATCGAACCTTGGAAAGAGTTGAAAGCGGAGATCGACGACCTTATAACGCTCTTTGAACTCGCCGTTGAAGAGGACAAACCCGAATATGAAAAAGAGATCAAAGATATTTTAAAAAGCGTCGCCGGTAAATTTGATTCGTTCGAACTGCAGGAGTTGCTTTCGGAAGAAAACGATAATTGCGCCGCGATATTAAACATACATCCGGGCGCCGGCGGTACGGAAGCATGCGATTGGGGCGAAATGCTTTTCAGAATGTACTCGAGATGGGCTGAAGCTAAAGGATATAAAGCGACGGTATTAGATTGGTTAGACGGGGATGGAGCCGGTATTAAAAATGTTACCGTTCTTATCGAAGGGGAATATGTTTACGGACGATTAAAGTACGAATCCGGCATTCACAGACTGGTCAGAATATCTCCGTTTGATTCAAACGCCCGCCGCCACACCTCTTTTGCTTCGATTTACGTTACGCCGGATATCGAAGACGAGATTGAATTTGAGATCAATCCGGAAGAACTAAAGATAGATACTTTTAGATCGGGGGGAGCCGGCGGGCAGAACGTTAATAAAGTAGAAACAGCCGTTAGAATTACGCATTTACCTACAGGTTTGATCGCCGCATGCCAAAACGAGCGATCTCAACTAAAAAATAAAAATTTAGCGATGAAGATGCTGAAATCTAAACTTTACGATCATTATAAAAAAATTCAAGACGAAGAGAAAGAAAAAGAGAATCCGGAGAAAAAGGATATATCATGGGGTAGTCAGATAAGGAGCTATGTATTTCAACCCTACACTATGGTCAAAGACCATCGAACAAAAGTCGAAGTAGGAGCTATACAGTCGGTCATGGACGGCGCTATCGACGTCTTCTTAGACGGCGAATTAAAATTATTACGACTAAAATGAAAATTTTTATTTTTTTGTTGCAAAAAATAAAACTTAAATGTAATATGTAGATTAACAATATATAAAACGGGAATAATATATGTCGGCAAGAGTATTAATTGTAGATGATTTAGCGTTTATCAAACTTATCATAAGAGATACTTTAGAAAAAACTGGTTTTGAAGTGGCCGGCGAAGCGTCTAACGGTCTCGAAGCGGTGGAATTGTATAAGAGATTAAAACCGGATATTGTATTAATGGATATAACCATGCCAAGAATGGACGGAATACAGGCTTTACAAGAAATAATGAAAGGCGATAGCGCCGCTAAAGTTATTATGTGCTCCGCTTTGGGACAACAGAAGCTTATCATTCAATCGATTCAACTTGGAGCAAAAGACTTTATCGTAAAACCGTTTAAACCTGAGAGAATTGTCGGCGCTATAAAAAAAGCGCTAAATATGTCGTAATATAGGTTTTTTGATGCCTCGAAAAATTCTAATTTTTTCGCTATTCATAATTTTTAGCTTTCAATTGTTTAGTCAAAATAAATATTTCAAATATCTTGAAGAAAACGAATCCAAATTAATTAATGAACTTTTTACAATAAATATCGGACTCATGAAGTTAAAAAATATCGGATCGATAAACGACATGAATCCTCTTGATAGCGAAAACGCTTTAAGCTCTCTAATAGACGTTCTAGGGGACGTTCCTTCGGCTAAACTGAAAAAAAAAGAGAGCGTTATGAAAGCGCTAAAATTCTTTTTACAAAAAAATTCTTCTGAAAAGAAAACCGGAATTATGTCAAATATTGAAATTCTCGAAAAAAGATTGTCGTTGTCTGAAACCGAAGCTATCGACAATTCCGTTATACATGAAATTTTTTTGGAATATAAAAAAAGCGCCGCCTTACAGAATATCGCTAAACTCTGGTTTGAAAATTACGAAAATCCTTTTTATATTTTGAACGCTTCCAAAAACATTATAGAACGACAGATTGTTAGCGACAAAGTAATTTGCGATACCATCAAAGCTAACGAAGGCGGCTTTTTAGACTATCTCGTCTCCGGCGAAATTGAAAAAATAGGCTCTATATACGTCGTAACTTATTACGTCTATTCGAGACTACTGGATAAAAAAATCGCCAATTTATCTGTTGTTTCAGACAGCGAGAATTTGTCGCGAAAAGTCAGGGAAGAATTCTCGAAAGTTTTCCCCGAAATATTCAATATTAATTTCGGAACGTTAG
>JAGOCL010000065.1 GCA_017998755.1 Spirochaetota bacterium
AAGGCGATCAAAAAGAAAGAACTTATCGGATTGCGCTATAATTACTTCAAATCAATTTAAAATTTGTAATAATGTTGAGAAATATATAAAATCTAAATACGGCGGTATTTTTTTTAATAACAACTCATCAAATCACGTTATTGTAAAAGATTGGATATTAAAAAACAAAGCCGGATATAAAGCTATAGTACTTTTTGGATTTGATCTGAATACGGCGATTAAAGAACTGGATTTTGAGGCGGTTAAAGATAACGTTTTAATAGAAGTACTGACAGAATACGGCGCCGCGTATAAAACTATAGATTATTCGGTAAATTTGGATTATATCAAATTAGTTCAACATGGGCTTCATTCTAAAAAAACCAAAAAGTATCTTTCTAAAGTCAATAACGATAACAAAGCGGAAAACGTAGTAATTTCAAACAAGAATATTGTAAGAGAAAAAAAATACAATTATAAATATCAAAATAAAATAAAACTAGTTATTAAAAACTTTTTTGAAAAGTTTAAAAAGAAAGATAAGAAAACATAATTATTTTTAAGTAAATTAATTAATATAAATAAGTTATTATACATTTTTTTGTGACGAATAATCAGAGCTAATAATTAATTAAATATTTTTTTATTTATTGTATTGTAAAACCGATAATTTTTTTATATACTATATTTAACGATAAACAAGAGAATGATAAGGAAGAATATTTCTTTACAGGGAGAATGTCATGGCGCCTCGAATGGTGAATTTTAAACCGGGATCAATAATTTATTTTATGGGCGACAAAGCCGATTCCGTTTATCTATTAAAAGAGGGTAAAGTTACTCTGGAATTTAACGATCTGCAAACAGGCGAAGAGCAGGCGGAATTTATATCGAGCGGAGAATTTTTTGGGGTAAAGTCCGGACTAATAAGGTTTCCAAGAGAGGAGACCGCGAAAGTCTCTGCAAATTCGACAATTATAGAATTTACTTCGAATGATTTTGAGGCATTAATAACAAAGAACACCAGTATAATACTAAAAATGCTTAAAGTTTTTTCTAATCAACTGAGAAAGATCGGGAAACAGGTACAGTCTCTTGTTACGGACAAGGTAACAAGCGATCCTTCCGACGATTTTTTCAATATAGGCGAATATTACTTGAAAAACAAGAAATATACTCAGGCGATCACGGTTTACAACAGATATCTCGATTATTATCCAACGGGAAAATTGTCTACGATATCCAAACAACGCTTGACGATGGCGAAGTCGGCTTTGGATAATTACGGCGAAGGGGGAGGCCCGACTCCGAATTTGGAGAATCCAACTATAAATCCTGTTCATACGGAAAAAAAAGTCGTTGAAGAAGATAAGTCGTATTCCTCGGAAGAGGAAAAGGTATATTATAAAGGCGTTTCTTTTATGAGCAGTTCCAGATACGGCGACGCTTTTAATGAGTTTAAAAAGGTATTAAAATCAGATAACGAAGAATATAAAATATTAGCGACTTTTGAGATTGGCAAATGCCTTTTTTATGTAAAAAAATATAACGATTGTATACAACATTTTTCTTCTTTTCTCTCAAAAAATCCGAAATTTAACGACGCGGCGGTCGCTCTCTATTTTATGGGGAGTTCTTATAAGATGATTAATGACAAATCAAAGGCGACCGAGCTTTTTCAGAAAATATTGAATATAGCAAAACCTAGCGACGATATATATAGAAAAACTCACAAAGCTCTGAAGGAGATTTAAAATGGCTGGCTTAATGGATTTTGGTCCCGCTTTTATAGAAAAATTTGGGAAAAATTATAAAAAAAATGAAATAATATTTTGCGAATACGAACCGGGTAATACGTTTTATTTTTTATTGAACGGCAGAGTAAAAATAAACAAAATTTCTTCAGATTCTGAAAAAACGCTGGATATACTCGAACCGGGAGAAATATTTGGAGAGATGTCGATTCTTGAAGAGGCGCCAAGAAGCGCGACGATAATCGCAATGGACGACGTTAAAGTCCTTGAATTTAATAAAGCGAATTTTGAGTCATTAATGACGGCTAAGCCCGAATTGGCGATCAAATTGTTGAAGATATTCGCAAAAAGAATTTACGACCAGAAAAGACGATTAATGATCCTTATCTTAAACGAGCCGGAAGCAAAAGTCGCAGACGTATTCCTTATGCTTGCCGAGAATAGAAATATTAATATTACCGATACAAAAGAGGTCTCTTTTAACATAAATCCCGAACAGGTAGCGAATTGGTGCGGGCTTGATAAAATAAAATGCTCTGAGATATTAAATCACTTTGTAAGACAAAACAGGATTACCATTAAAACAAATGAAATAGTTATTCATAATATGAACGATTTCTACAGGTTGGTTACTTCCAAAAGAAAATCTACGCTAACTAATAAATAGTCTAGCGTTGTTTGGTTTATATTTCTAGTTAAGCTCGGGTAGCGCAAAATTCTCTATATCAAAATATTCTGTAAGTTTATCCTTGCGTTTTTTTACCAGATATACCGAAAGTTTTGAAATATCTTCAAGCAAAACGTCGTCGTAATTGCCAAAAACTTCCGAATAGGATAGCGCGTCGAGAATAGCCCCGACTACGTATAAGAAATTCTCAAATTTCTCATAACTCCAATTATTTTTCTCTAAAAATATTTTAGTTTCATTTTTAATGGATTCGTTATTAAGATAAAAAGCTTCGCTGAGTTTAAGATTTTTTTCTTCCTCGCTCAATAAACCGGATAATAGAATTTTATATTCTTCCGCAAGGGATAAAAAAATATTTATATCTTGCTCTTTAATAGAGTATTTTTTTGAAAACAAAGAAAACGAAATAACAAAAACAAAAAGCGCGAGAAATAAAAACTTTTTCATGAACTCCCGATGTTATATTCTCTTTAAGACATCTTTGATATTATTATAAATGCTTTTAATCTGCCTGCTTTTGTTCATTGAATACAAATGAATACCGTCTACGCCGTTGTTTATCAAATCAATCGCTTGATTGGAAGAGTATTCGACTCCAATTTTCTCAACTTCGTCGGGATTATCCTGATTTTTCTCCAATATTTCGTTTAGCTTTGCCGGGAATTTAGCGCCGCTGAGTTCTGTGGATTTCTTTATCCCTCTATAGTTTAGAATCGGGAAAATTCCCGGTACAATAGGAACGTTTATCCCTTTTTTAACGCATAGATCCCTAAATTTATAAAAATCCGCGTTATCAAAAAAAAGTTGCGTTATAATAAAGTCTCCGCCGTTATCAATTTTCTTTTTTAAAAAATCAATATCTCCGGATAGATCTCTGTTTTCTATATGCCCTTCGGGATAACCGGCTACTCCGATAGACCAGTTTCCGCTGTCGTTGATATATTTTACTAACTCCGAAGCGTAACCAAAGCCGCCGATAGTTTTAGTGAAATTGACCGATCCCATAGGAGGATCGCCGCGCAAAGCCAAAACATTATCGATTTTTGTGTTTTTTAACTGATCTAAAACAACTTTTATATCTTCAACTGTGGAATTAACGCAAGTAAGATGAGCCATTACTTCGATACCGATCTTGTTTTTTACTGTGGAGGCTATCTCTACCGCTTTACCTCTGTTGCTTCCTCCCGCTCCGTAAGTAACCGAAACATAATCGGGATTGAGAGACTTTAACTCATTTATAGTATCGTAAAGCTTGTCAAGATCGTCGTCTTTTTTTGGCGGAAAAACCTCAAAGGAAACGACCTGCCTGCCTTTCTTAAATAGATCTTTAATAAACATTTTTTCTCCAAATATCTAATAGTTTTTAACAATTATAACTTATAAAAAAAGTTTTGTCAAAATATTTATCAAGCGCTTTACTCTGAGCAATAACAAGCCGGTTGTTAGGCGTAATATGAATTAATTTATTTTGTTTCTGTAAAACCCTTTCATAATTTCCCTGTTTCTATCATATAAATTAAAATAATTGGGATCATAGTTACATCCTAACCAATCTATATATTCTTTAACTTTTTCTGATTGCGGATCTTTTAACGCTTGACACATTTCTTCAAATCCGGGATATGACCCGCAATCTTCGGGCGGGCAATTTCTTTCGCCGCCAATACATACCGGAACATTTAAATTTTCTTTAATTGGAATTATTTTTTCAAGAACTATTGTATGAATCCAACTGTCGCCGAAATCATATTCATATTTCATTTCAGAATATTCTTTCATTTTAAGTTTTTCTAATTTGACTTCCGACGAATCAATAATAATAATTTCATACATATCGTCGTCTTCTGAAGGAACAGAATATCTTTTTTCATTAAATTCAAATGCATATAAATGGTAATCCCACCAACCCATAGCGTCTTGAATAATTTGATGGAACTGATGCAAGTTTATGTCTGATGTTACTATTATCCTTCTCCATATTTTAGGTTCTATAACATCTAATTCGATTTTGAATTGATAAAAATATTTCATATAGCCTCTTTTTGTTAATTCATGTAAGCGCCGTTAACGTTCCACCAGTTGTCCTTAGTTGGGGAAGTTTATTTTTATTTTCATCCATATTTAAAACCTCAAATATTTCAATTTTAAAGCGCGTGTTTTTCGACCAACAATAATTTTTCCGTTATAGTAAATTAATTCTTCTTATAAATATCTTCAATCTCTTTTTTATATTTCTCCGCGATAACGTTTCTTTTCATCTTGAGAGAATTTGTTAATTCTTTTCCAACTTCAAAAGGATCGGGTAATAATATAAAGCCGGTTATCTTTTCAAAATTTTTAAATCCGGTATGATGGCTTATCTTATGTTTTATAATCCTAGAGTATTCTTCGATAACTTTATCGTTTTTACAAAGGTCCTTGAAGTCTTTAAAAGCAATAGCGTTTTGCTTAGCAAACTCTTCCAGAGGCTCTTTCGCAGGAATTACTAGAGCTCCAAGAGTCTTTTTGTCTTGTCCTACCACCATGACTTGATTGATAAGCGATTCTTCTAAAAGTTTATCTTCAATCGGATTCGGCTCGATGTTTTCGCCGCCTGTAAGCACTATCGTATCTTTTGCTCTGCCGGATAATTGAATTTCGCCGGTAATTGTAAATCTTCCAAGATCGCCGGTGTTTAACCAATTATCTTTCATTATGGCTTCGGTTTTCTCTTTGTTTTTATAATATCCCGCCATAACAAGATCGCCTTTTACATAGACGATCCCTTTTTCATGTTGATTGGGTAGTTTATTCCAGTTATCGTCGCCAATCATCACTTCAACTCCTGGCGCCGGTTTACCAATTGTTTTGGCGACAGGTCTGTAAAAATCTCTAACCGATACGATAGGAGACGTTTCAGTCAGTCCGTATCCCTCCAGTATATTAATTTTTATAGTTGAAAAAAAGTTATCGACATATTCCGGTAGAGCTCCTCCTCCCGAAATCGGCCCCTTTAAGGCCCCGCCGGTTTTCTCTCTAATTTTTGAAAAAACTAGTTTGTCTCCAAGCGCGTCAAGGACAAATAATAACGCCATAGATATAAGCGCCCACAATTTGTTAAAAAAAGTTTTTAGGAAAAAAGGTTTTTTAAAAATAGGAACTCTATTTAATAAAACTCTTTTTTGTTTCATATAGATAGTTCCTATAGCTACAAAAAATTTAAATAGAAAACCTTTTACTTTTGAGCCTTTTTTAACGTTTGCTATTATACCGGTATAGAGCGCTTCCCAAATTCTGGGTACAGAAACCATGAAAGTCGGTTTAATTTCCGCCAAATCCGGGAGTAAATATTTTGCGACAGGTTTGGAATAGCCCATCGAACCGCAAGTAATCATTATACAATATTCGACGGTTCTCTCAAAAACGTGCCAAACCGGTAGAAGCGATATCCATCTGTCTTTTTCAGTAACCGGAACAATTGCCGGCATTGAGTGTAAATTTTGAAGAATATTCTTATGTAGAAGCATAACTCCCTTAGGAAGACCGGTAGTTCCGGAAGTATAAATTATAGTTGCTAAATCATTCTCCGTTATTGAATTTTGTATTTCTTCCAACTCATTTTTATATTTGTTTTTCAATTGTTCGCCGTCTTTCAAGAGTTTGTCGAAATGATGATATCTTATAGTTTTATCAGAGTTCTTAATGTCTTCAATTTTTCCAAAAAGAATAATAAAGTCTTTTATACCGGAGAATTTGTCATATTCGGTAAGAATCTTATTTACTTGTTCGGGATCTTCGGCAATACAGAATTTTGAATCGCTATGGTTGAGTATATAAGAAATCTCGCTTGCCGTAGAATCCGACCCTCTAGGGACGTCGGCGGCGCCGAGCGATTGTATCGCCATATCTGTAATTAACCATTTATAACAGTTGTCTGAAATGAATCCGATCTTATCCCCTTTTCTAACGCCAATGTCATATAAGGACGCAGATAGACTTTCCATGAAAGCCACAAATTCTTTGTATGAAATAGGCTGAAATTTATTTGCGCTATCTTTATACTGTAAAAAAACTTTATCAGGAAATCTCTCTTTAGAATTATAAATAACGTCGACTAAGGTTTTTAAATTTTCGTACATAAAATCTCCAAAAATAGTAATATTTGAAATATCCTATTTTAACTGACCAGACGGTCGTTTGTCAAGAAATAATTTAAATATTTTATTTAGAGCTTGATTTTGTTTATCCGCGTCTGAAAATATAGCGCTTTATTCGATTTTTATCTCAAAGAGTTTATATCCGTCGATAAATTTGTAAGTATGAATCGGTAATTTTGATTCTGAATACGACAATTGTTTAGTCCTTAAAAAACGACTTGAGATTTTCTGTCTCAATATTTCTTCAAAATTGAAGAAATAAATCAAAGCTTGCTTTTCGCCATAAAGATCAAGATAATTAAAAAAAATCTCAATCAATTGTCGTACTAGTTTCGCAATACTAAAGACGTTTAAATCCGCATGAATTAGCTTTAATCTACGATAATCTCCTTCGTGCATGTATATATGGATATGTCTGTTCCAATTAACCTTCGGGTATTTATTTTTTTCTTCGGGGGCGCTATAATGGTTGTTTTGGATATAGGCCATAGTTTTATTCAAAATAAAATTTAGCGTTTCATTTAGCGAAATATTTTTTAATTTTGAATAATTTAGCAGCTTTTCTTTTGTTTCTGAGTTGACGACAAAATGGAATTCATGCATAGCAATTTTCTCCTTATTATAATTAACAATAAAAAGTTGAAAATGTTATACAAGAAAATAAAAAAAACGGCGTTTTTTTAGAACGCCGTTTTTTTTATTAACGCAGGCCTACTGGCTTAATGCCATATCGGCCGCTATTTCCGCTTCAGTTAGAGCCTTATCGTAAATTCTAATTTCGTCCATGTAACCGTCAAAATAATATTGGCTACCAGATGTATAAGTGCAATGTCTTCCGATATATATCGCGCCATTTGAATATGGCGCCGAAGTTGGATATGTTGTATTTTCAATTTGTAAAATACCATTTACATAAATTTTAAGCTTATAATTAAATCCATCAAGCATCCAAACAGCCGCAACATGTTTCCATTCTAATTGAGTTAATACATCATTAGGCGTTTTTATATATACATTATTTATATATCCTCCAATTGGATTACCAACAATGTTTGGAACATACAAAGTATATTGAACGCCTGTATTCGATGCTCCTCCCCTAACATTGAATATATATCCATCTGTTCTTCTAGCAACCCAACCGGTAAAAGTTAAGTTTTCAATATTTCCTGTTAAAAAATTTAATGCAGTTAAATAAGATGTAGAGTTGTTAAATGAAGCTGATTTCCCCTTTTTACCGCTAGAAGAAAAAGTAACATCTGTATTTGTTAAATGAATATTGTTTCCGCTTTGACTTACATCATTAAATGTATCGTCAAACGAATAATAAGCGTAAGGCGTAGGGAGATTTGACGGAATTGTCGTCGAGGTTGGTTCGGTGGTTGACGAGGTCGTAGAGTTTGTTGTTGTGGTAGTATCTCCGGGATTTGTGGTTCCGGTGATTGTGGTCGTCGTAGCGTTAGGATTAGTGGTAGTCGTGGCGTTAGGATCAATATCGCCTGTAATTGATTCGGTCGAAATTAAAACGCCTTCCGTATCGTAATTGGTTTTTATTACAGAGTAACTTCCTGTAGTAACGATTCCGTTTTGATCGTTATATGTTGTGATATCTTTTACTAGCTTAATTTTATTGCCTATAGAGTTAAATTCTTCTGTAGTAGTTCGCTCTCTAACTTCAGAAGTATTTGTAGATGAATTAACATCAATTTGTATATCTAAGCTTGGAACTTGAAAGTAATTGACAGTTTCTGTATTAATTGGGGTTATAGAACCATTTCTAACTCTAATAGTTTTATATTCGTCAACTTCGGTCCAAACTACGTCAAAATTACCTGAATATTTATTAGTAGAAATTCTAAAATTACCTTCTCCTCCAAAGATAGTTGGGGTATAATCTCCGCTTGCATCGAGATCAAAACTTTCTTGCAATTCGCCTAGAGCATTATATATAGATTGTTCAAATTTCCATTTTCCAAAAGATGGCTTATTTGGTTCAGAATAAGTAACTGTCGCTTTACCGATTTCTCTTCTGGCATCTATCTTATAATTATTTTCAATATCTAAATAATATGTTATGACAGTACCTGTTGAGCTTGGGTTTGCATTAACTAATACGGGTGTATTATTGTATTTCCCAAAATGCTTTTGTATAGTATAAGAACCGTCTATTTCTTTTACCGTTTCTAAATCTTCTGTACTCAATTTTATTCCGGTAAAAAGAGGCATCAATAGTTTTCCAACTGTATTAGGATTTAAAAAACCTGAATCCCCCGACCTTGTGGCTATATTTATAATTGATCTTGATATAGCAGATATTTCTGTAATTGCAGATATTTCCGTAGTAGAAAATACAGCCGAAGGTATAATCTTAACGTCGCTCGCCGAGTCGTCAGTCGTCGTAGTTCCTCCTCCGCTTGCTCCGGGGCATCCTATTGAAAACAATAGAGCTATAGTCGTTAGTATATAAAATACCGTTTTAAAAGTCTTTTTGATATTAATTTTCATAATACTCTCCTCAGTCATGATTAGTCTTATTGTTTAATATACTACATATATTCAAAAAAAAAACAGTAAAAACATTGATTATTTTAATTGATTTTGTAAAATAAATGTAAATATTTCGGCTTATTAATATGGGACTGCCAAAAAAAATAATCATTCCACCCTGAAGGGTACGCGCGAGCTAAAGGACGCAGACGAGCTAAAAGCGAGTAATCTTTTTTTCTGATAGAATTATATATGATTAGAGAACTGCTCGCTTCGTTTTTAACGACTTTTTGGGTAGTCCCTACCAGCTTCCCGACGAGCCGCCGCCGAAACTTCCGCCTCCGCCTGATAAGCCTGAAAGGAAACGGTTTAATAAATTGCTTTTATATCTTCTTGACTATTTAGTCCAAATTTCTTACTATATTACTTATGGAAGAAAACATTCATAACGACTTTTTTATTAATATCATCAAAAATAAAAAGAATGCCGCCGACTTTTTATCGGGCGTTTTACCGAATGAGATATCTTCCAAAATTGATTTTGATTATATAGATTTTGACGATACCTCTTATATTCAAAATAGATTTAAAGAGCTTTTTTCGGATATAGTAATAAGAACAAAAATTGAAAATAGATACGGCGATATTTATATTCTTATCGAACACAAATCCTCGCTCCCCGAATCAAAAGCGCTATTTTTACAAATTTTGTCTTATATTTATTCCATGTTTGAAAAAGACTTTAACGATAAAAAA
>JAGOCL010000066.1 GCA_017998755.1 Spirochaetota bacterium
GTATCGGACCGGTTACCGCATCGCTCATAGTCAAGCATTTTACAAACGCAAAAACTCTACAGTTAATCCAAAAATTAAAAGAAGCGGGGCTAGACTTTGAAACTCGCAGTAATAAACAAGACCAAAATACAAATAGTTTTTTATCTAAAACAAAATGGGTAATAACCGGCTCTTTCGAGAATTTTACTCCCAGAGAAAAAGCGGCCGAGTTAATTAAGAAATTCGGCGGCGAAATTGTCGACGCAGTTTCAAGTAAAACTACTCATCTGTTAAAGGGGAATTTGCCGGGAAGTAAACTGGAAAAAGCGCTGAAATTTAAAATAAATATTGTTGACGAAACCGAGTTTCTTTCAATTATTAAAAGAGAAAAATTATAAAACTATTGACATTAAATTATAAATAAATGATAATTATTAGGGAGTTAATTATGAACAAAAAAGCTCTAAGCGCTAAATTATTTCTTGTAAATACTTTTGTTATAATCCTCATTTTAATACCATATTTAATACTTTCTTTTTGGTTCCTTGACTACGATACGACAAAAAGCTCATTGATATTAGCCGTTTCATTATCGCCAATTCTGATATTTGTTATTAATTTAATTTTAATAATGATTCTTCGTCCTCTTGAAAATTATATCGATATCAGCAAAGATAAAAAAGAGGCGTCTAACGAACTCTATCTAAAGTCTAGAAGAGCCAGTATTTTATATTCTAAAGCTCTTCTTGTTGGCAACAGTATAGTATTCGGAATAGGTCCGACAATTTCGAATGTTTTTTTTATTATTCAGGGAAGCGTAAAAATAGATATTTTTTTAATGATTTTGATGATTATTTCCGGATATGCGTCCGGTTTTTTTGCGGGACTTATATCTCTTTTTATATCTAACGCGCTATTAAGAAAGCCCAAATTAATGTTAAATATGCAAAAAGTCAGAGAAAATAACAAAGAAAAAGACTTTAATATCAAACAAAAAACTTTTATGGTTATTTTAGGTACTTTTGTCATTTGTTTTTGTTATTTGGCTCTATATACAAAGATTTACGAAATTAGAGTTGTGGACGTTAAATATTCTCAAATCCCTCTCTCTAACGCCGTAGAACCAAGCTTAATTAACGAGCCGGTTAAGAAAACAAACGGCGGTATCTATTATGTATTTATTCTTCTTTTTTCATATTCTGCGCTTCTTTGGTATTTTTATTCAAAAGATGCGACTTCGCAAATGGATATCATAAAAGATCGTTTTTTTGACATACTTCAAGGAAAAAAAGATCTAACTCAACGGATGAATATAGTAAATTTTGACGAAAGCGGTAATATTGCGGTTATGATTAATGATTTTTTATATACTTTTAAAGAGATCATTGCGGATATTACAGCTTTATCGGAAAATATTATTGTGTCCGGTCAAAATATATCGAAAAATGTCGCAGATAGCGAACAAATTTTGGATAAAATCGGCAATATTTCAAAAAATACTAACGAAAAACTTGATATTCAACAAAAGATATTAACCGATTCGGATAATATTCTAAAAAATACGATTAATTCGTTCGAAAAAGTCGTTAAGAGTATCAATGAACAATCGTATAATATTAGTTCAACTTCGGCCGTTATTGAAGAGGTAGCGGCAAATATAAACTCGGTAACCGATATGACTAAAAAAGCCGACGAAGTGTCCAATAACTTGATATTATCTGCCGAAAAAGGAAATATCGCCGTTAAAAATTCTTTAGACGCCATAAAAAAAATAGAAGAGTATTCGCAGAGAGTTTCTGATTCTATTCAAATAATACGTACCGTAGCCGATCAAACCAATCTTTTAGCGATGAACGCCGCAATAGAAGCGGCTCATGCCGGCGAATACGGTAAAGGGTTTGCTGTTGTCGCCGACGAAATTCGAACTTTGGCGGAAAGCGCGTCAATCGGAGCTAAAGAGATAATTCTTAGTATAAAAGAGATGAATGAAAGTATTATAACCGGAGTTAAACTTTCTGCAAACGCCGGCGTATCTCTCGACGATATAGTTCGTGGAATTTCTATGACGACAAATTTGGTATCAGAAATAAAAAACGCTATGAACGAACAAAATTTGGCTATATCAGGGATTCTTGAAACGACAAACTCGCTTGTTAATATAACCGGCGAAATAAAAAAACAAACCGATATTGAAAAGAAAGATAACGAAGAGGTAAAAGTATCTATGAAGCGTCTGGTCGAAGCAAGCGATAACGTATCTCTTTTAGTAAAAGATCAGGCAGAACAAAACGCTTTAATAATCGATTCTATAGAAAAGATTAACGATATGGCTTTAACAAATAACGCTAACGTCGCTAAACTTCAAGAAAAACTCGTCCAATTTATAATTTAATAGACGAAGTTTAACGTTTTTTTTTCTTAATCGGGAAGAGCTTCTTTAACAATAGGAATTTCGCTGAGTTTCTTGCCATTAATATCTACGCTCAAATCCGAATAATCGTACTGCATCACTCCGATATCCGACGTTACGATCAAGGTATTATTGTACGGTATGACGTCCTTCGCAGTCTCAATTTCTATTTTTTGTAAAAATACCGGATTAACCGGGTTATTTCTTGCGTCGAATATCTTTATCCCCGCCTTTCCGTCGCATATAAATAAAATTCCATTTTCAATTCCAAGTCCAGAAGGGCCGTACATTGATTTTCTGGTTTTCAATTTTGGATAGTCCAAATCGCTGATATCAATTATTTGGAGTTCGTTTATATCGCTATTACCGCACGTGTTGCCCGACCTAAGAGTTACGTAAGCGTAATCCCCTTCCGCGACAACCGGATCGCAACTGGTAAAATGATTAATACTTGACGTCTGTAGAGGATTAGACGCATCTGTCGATACGTCGTATATATACATAGCGGAAGTAGAACCAATCAATAAATTACCGCTAAACGGAAAAATAGTTTCGATACCCCATCCTACCCATTGTTTTAACCAAACCGACGGGGCGCCGCTATCTAGTATTCTAAATAGATATAGATAATTTGCGTCAATGGTATATAAATAATCGCCAACTATGGTAAAACGCGCCGTAGACCCGCCGACGCCTGTCGATCCGGAGCTTTCAGACCCCGATCCGTCGGAGTAAACAGGTTGCGGAAAAATACTTGGATATTCATATTTTGTTTCTTCTTTTACGTCCCACCCCACTACGACTCCGTTTGCTGGATCTATCGAATCCCATACTTCGGTATAATAATAGTAATCCCATCTATTAAATCCTAAGGAGTTATATGGATCGTATGAAAAAACGTTTTCCAATCTTTTTGTTACGGATATACCGCTCATATCTGACGACATTTCTATCGCCACTAAGTCGGTATAACTATCTGCGTAAAGCGTATCCCCTTTTATCGAAATATCAAAATTTCCGGGTATTGAAATAAAACCTTTTTTAATAGGAGCTGTAGGGTTTGAATTATCTATGATATGTATTCCTTTGTTTTTTTCATTTATATAAAGATAATTTCCCTTTATATAAATCTTTCCGGGATCTTTAAGGTCGGAAGTCGCGTTAAGTTTTACGGAGCTTCTCAATTCCGTAAAACTCATATATATAGGAGTATAATGTTTGTAAGTAACGGGATATCCGCAACCAAACAAAATAAAAGCTAAAAGCGCAATGATTGAATATTTTTTCATATAGCCGTCTCCTGTAGTTATAAATAAATATTACTACAATTATTCTGAAATTCAACAATTATCGACTTCTTTTTAATAAAATCAATAACCTTTATCTAAATCTATCAAACTATGGATATAACCGCCGGATAAATATTCTTTGATTAATTGTAGAGTTTCTTCTCCTCTGGCGTAAAGAGATTCGTCGGTATAAGCTCCGATATGAGGCGATAAGTAAAATATCTTTCGAATACTTCTGGGAATATTATGAATTTTGTACGGTTCTTTATCGTAAACGTCTAAAATAATTTTTCTAAACTTATCTATTTTTTGATACTTAATTAATTCTTGAAAGTTGACAGCTTTACCCCGTGAAGAATTTATCAGTATGGAACGTTCTTTCATAGCGTCTAAAAAATTCGTATCGACCATATTGAGCGTCTCGCAAGTTAGCGGAATATGTAACGTTACTATATCAGTATTTTCTAATATATCCTGTAGATTATCCTTCCAAATATCAATATCTTTTTTGCTTCTTTCGTCTTCTGACAAGTATGGATCGTAACCCAAAGTAGTAATCTCAAAAGCTTTCGCAATTTTAGCAATTCTTCCCCCGATTCTTCCGACTCCTATGATTCCGATTGTTTTATTCTTTAATTCAGATCCGTGTTTTAGTCCCTCTCTGAATTTATTATTTGCAACGGCGCTATGAGCTTCTTCCAAATTCCTATAAGCTCTAAGAATTTGTCCGAAAACAAGCTCGGCAACCGGCGATATATTAGAATTCGGCGTGTTGGCTAGTTTAATTCCTTTTGATTTACAATAGGATAAATCTACATGATCTATCCCAACCCCCATGCGTATAATAAATTTGAGATTATGAGCTTTCTCCAATATTTTGGAGTTTATAGGAATTCTTGTAGATATAATTAATATCTCATATTTTTCGATTATTCCTATTAGCTCTTCATAGGATATTTTTGGAAAATAATCGGCATAATAATCGTCTTGAAGGGTTTTTAAAAAATGATTATGAATGAAATCAATAATCAATATTTTAACGTTCATTACTGAGTTATAACCGCATTAAAATTGTCGTTTTTGATATTGTTTAGAGGCTTCTTTTTGCCTTTTTCATCTTCTGTATTTACGTAAATCGATTTATCAAAAACTATATCAAAAACTTGAAGAATTTTCTCGACTGCCATAAAATTTATTCTTTTCTTAATAATTTTTGGTATTTCGACAAGGTCTTTTTGATTTTCATTGGGAATTATCACTATACCTTTTTTGTGTCTTGCCGCGGCCAGCGACTTTTCTTTGAGTCCGCCGATCGGAAGGACTTTACCGGTCAACGTTATCTCTCCGGTCATCGCAACGTCTGAATTCATAGGCGTTTTAGTTAAAGCTGAAAGTATAGCGCAGCAGATCGCTATACCGCCCGACGGACCGTCTTTTGGAGTCGCTCCTTCAGGAAAATGTATGTGAACGTCGTAATCTTTATAAAAATTTTCATATTTTATGTCAAAAAGATACGCGTTAGCCCTTAGATATGAAAACGCCGTTTGAGCGGACTCTTTCATAACTTCGCCTAGTTTGCCGGTTAGGACAATCTTTCCGCTTCCGGGGTATAAAACTACTTCGATGGGTAATAAAGTACCGCCTATTTCAGTCCACGCCAAGCCGTGAGAAATACCAATATCTAATACTTTATCTATTTTAGCTCTGATATACTTTTTTTTGCCAAGAAATTTACTTAAATTTTTCCTATTTATTTGAATTCTAGTAATTTTCATCTCTTTTAGGACTATTAATTTTGCAGTTTTTCTACAAAGAGAAGCGATCTGTCTCTGTAAAGATCTAACTCCGGCTTCCATCGTGTAATATCGAATAATATCCAATAAAGCTCTATCCGTAACTTGAAAATCTATGGAGCTTATACCGTTTTCTTCTATTTCTTTTTTTAGCAAAAAGTTTTTCGCTATATGCATTTTTTCAGCTTCAGTGTAACCGCTGATATTTATTATCTCCATTCTATCCAATAAAGGATAAGGTATCCCCTGTATAGAGTTAGCGGTCGCTATAAACATAGTTTCCGATAAATTATAAGGAATCTCGAGATAATGATCTGAAAATTGGAAATTTTGTTCAGGATCTAGGACTTCGAGAAGCGCCGAAGCGGGATCGCCTCTAAAATCTGAGCTCATTTTATCGATTTCGTCGAGTAAAAACACAGGATTAATAGTTTTAACTTTTTTCATTGATTGTATTATTTTTCCCGGTAGCGCGCCCAAATACGTTCTCCTATGACCTCTGATTTCCGCTTCGTCTCGAACTCCTCCAAGCGATATTCTTACAAATTCCCTCCCCAAGGACAATGCGACAGATTTCCCAAGCGAGGTTTTACCCGTTCCCGGAGGACCGACAAAACATAATATAGGCCCTTTAGTTTTGTTGTTTAATTGCCTGACGGCAAGAAATTCTAAAATTCTATTTTTTACTTTATTTAACGAGTAATGATCCCTATTTAATATCTCTTTTGATTTATGAAAATCGCGCGAATCTTCGGTTTTTGCTTGCCAAGGTAAATCCAAAATCCATTCAATATATGTCCTGATTATACCGGCCTCGGGAGATATCGGTTGCGTTTTTTGCAACCTTTTATACTCTTTAACGGCTTTATCTATAGCGTATTCGGGAAGCCCCAATTCGTTAATTTTTTTTTGAAAATCGTCGATATTTGCAAAAAAGTCGCTATCGTCGCTAAAAGTCCCTAATTCTTTTTGAATTTCTTTGATTTGCTCATGCAAATAATATTCTTTCTGGCTTTTTTCCATTTTCTTTTTAACTTCAAGATTTATCTTTTTATCCAGTTGATAAATTTCAATATTTGAAGTAATATATTCGCTAATATGGGCAAGTCTTTTATTTATGTCAAGTTCTTGTAATGTCTCTATTTGTTTATCTATGGACACTTTTAAAAACGACATTAGCGTATTGACCAAAAGTTCTAAATTATCTATCTCGCTGATACTTTTAAGCGATTCAATAGGGATTTTGGCTAAAGCGCTAAACTTCTTAAATTCTTTAACTATTAAGTCAAGTTGAATATTTGTTTGTGAATCAGATATATCTTTTCTAAATTCAATCTCGTTTATTTTCACTTTTTTTAGAGAATTATTTTCTATGAATTCTTCAATCTCTACCCGCCGTATTCCTTTTACAGTTAGTTTTATAATATTTTTTTCAGGTCCCGGACGAACCTCAAGAATTTTTGCAATGACGCCAATCTTATATATATCGTCTTTTTTCGGCGTTTCCACCGCAGGATCTTTTTGAGTCGCCATTACAATTGTCTTATCGTATTTTTCCACCGAAAGATTGACTGCGTCGACCGAGTCGACTCTACCGACGTAAAAACTCTTTTTGAGTCCGGGAAATATAACCATTTCTCTTAACGGAATAAACGGATATTGATTTTCCACTGCGTTATCTTCGATATATTGATTTTTTAAGATTTTCATGCAAGCTTTTCTACGCCCTTTTTGTAAATTATAGGCGGAGTTCCTTTTTCTACGACGCTATCATTAATAATAATTCGTTCTACGCTTTTATCTGACGGAATATCGTACATAACGTCAAGCATTATCTTTTCTATTATCGATCTTATACCTCTGGCGCCGGTATTTTGTTTTATTGCGCTTTTAGCGATTGCTCTGATAGCCGACTCCTCAAAATCAAGTTCGACCCCTTCGACGGACATAGCCCATCGATATTGTTTAGTTATAGAGTTCTTAGGTTCGTCAATTATCTTTATCAAATCTTCTTCAGTCAATGGATTAAGATAACATACTATCGGAAGTCTTCCGACAAATTCCGGTATCAGACCGTATTTTATCAAATCTTCAGGATGAAGATTCTTAAACAACGATACGTAGTCTTTATTTTTGTTATTTTTTTGTTCTGACCCGAAACCTATCGGTTTAATATTAGTACGCGCTTCAACTAATTTTTCTAGTCCTACAAATGCGCCGCCGCATATAAATAAAATATTTTCTGTATTGATCTGAATTAGTTCTTGATTGGGGTGCTTCCTTCCGCCTTGCGGAGGCACGTTAGCTATCGTTCCTTCAATTATTTTTAATAAAGCTTGCTGAACCCCTTCGCCAGATACGTCTCTTGTAATAGATACGTTCTCATTCTTTTTTGCGATTTTATCAATTTCGTCAATATAAATAATGCCTTTTTCCGCTAAGGATATATCGTTATTAGCCGCTTGTATCAATTTGAGAAGGATATTCTCTACGTCTTCGCCGACGTATCCGGCTTCAGTCAACGTCGTTGCGTCCGCAATAGCAAACGGTACGTTTAATTTTCTGGCCAGAGTTCTGGCAAGCAACGTTTTACCCGATCCGGTAGGACCAAAAAGCAATATATTTGATTTGTCAATTTCCAAATCTTTAAATTCTTTTCGCCTTTTATTTTTTTTATCGCCGTGCTTTATTCTTTTATAGTGATTGTAAACGGCTACCGATAGTATTTTTTTAGCGTTCTCTTGACCTACAACATACTGATCCAAAAAGTCTTTTATTTCCTTGGGAGTCGGAAGAACGCCCGGCAACGGATCGGTAGTTTTTGTTTTCTCAATCGTATTAAGCGTCTCATAGGCCTTTTTAACGCATTCGTTACAAATGTTTGAACTATGCCCTCTAATAAATTTCAGATTAAACTCTTCCGCATTTCTACCGCAAAAAGAACAAATCTCCCTTGTTTGCAATTCTTTATACCAACTCATTTAACGTCGCTCCTAACAAGAATTTTATCAATAAGGCCATATTCTATCGCTTCGGTAGGAGAGAGATAAAAATCCCTCTGTACGTCTTTTTCTATTTGATCTACGTTTTTTTGAGTATTATCGGCAAATATTTGATTAATTTGCTTCTTTATCCTATTTATCTCTTTTGCTTGTATCTGAATGTCGGTTGCTTGGCCTCCGGCTCCTCCCCAAGGTTGATGAATCATTATTCTACTATGAGGTAGAGCGAATCTTTTACCTTTAGAACCGCTTGATAATATAAGCGCGGCTGAACTTGCCGCTTGTCCGACGCAAATTGTACAAATATCCGGCTTTATATACTTAAGAGTATCGTAAATTGCCAGTCCTGCCGTTACCGAGCCGCCGGGAGAGTTGATGTATAAATTAATATCTTTCTCCGGATCTTGACTCTCTAAAAACAGAAGAGTCGCCATAACTATATCGGCTTGTAAATCGTCGATAACCCCTCCGATAAAAATAATATGATCTTTGACTAAACGGGAAAATACGTCCCATACCTCCTCGCCTCTACTCGTTCTTTCTACTATCTTAGGCATATATCCATGACTAAGGCTCGGCGGATATTTTATCATCTATTTCTCCTCTTTTCCTATATCGCCGAATTTTATAGTTTTACCTTTTTTTAGTTTTAAACTATTATAAATAACGTCGATTGTTTTTTGAGTTTCTATTTCGTCGACTACGGAGGAAATCTTCCCTTGACTCTCGTAAAAATTGTATAGTTGTTCTGAGCTAATCTTGTAAGCGCCTGACAATTTTTCGAGATAAGAAAGAATTTCTTCCTTTTTTGTATCATATTTTTGATTTTTAACTATATCTTGCATAATTAATGCTTTTTTTATGGCTAATATAGCTTTTTCTCTCATTTTATCATTATAGTTCTCTAAATTAGCGCCGTCTTTGGCTAATATCTCCTCAATTTTATTCTTATTTCCTTTCATTTGATTTGATATTTGCTCAAGAGAAACTTTTAAATGTTGGGTAATCATAGACTCAGGAATTTCGCCTTCAAAAGTATCAACTAAAGAATCCATAATTTTTTCGACGACTTTGTTTTTAATATAATCTTCTCAGGATTTCTTATGTTCGTTAATCATTTTATTTTTTAATTCTGCTACAGTTTTACACTCAGGATCTATTTCCGAGCAAGTTTCGTC
>JAGOCL010000067.1 GCA_017998755.1 Spirochaetota bacterium
TTTTTGTTAATAAATGAATTTCAAAAGAATATTTTTAAGCAATTAAATTGTTTTGTAACTTGTTATAATAAAACATATTACGCTAACATTTTGAAAATAATACAAAATTCATAATATACTAAACGAAAATCGCTGAATTTTAATAGTTATTAACAAGATATTTACATTATTTTTTATTTGTAAAAAATTAAATAAAAATAATGTAAAACCGTTATTTTTATTTTTATACTTAATGCAAAAATATTTTATTATAATTACGTAATAATTTTTCGGTTTTGTTTCTCAAAATAAAAAAAATGTTTTATAATTGCGCTATCATATCTATGGAGCTGTATAATGTCTAAAAATAAAATAACGGTTTTAGGCGCCGGATCGTGGGGAACCACTTTGGCGATTTTACTTACTCAAAAATTTGACGTAACTATTTGGGAATTTGATAAAGCCGCCGCAGAAATTCTGAAGTCGGAAAGAACTAACCAAAAATTTTTACCGGGAATTAATTTTCCGGAAAATTTGTCTATAACAAACGATTTGAGCGAAGCTATAAAAGACGCCGTATTAGTAACGTTTGCCGTTCCGTCCTTTGCCCTTAGAAGTTTATGCGAAAGCGCAAAAAACCATATTAATAAAGATCAAGTTCTCGTTAGCGTTATAAAAGGATTGGAAGACGTTACTTTTCTGAGAATGTCGCAAATTATTGATTCGGTAATACCTAATAAAAGAGGCGTCGTAGCTCTATCGGGACCGACGCACGCAGAAGAAGTTAGTAGAGGGATTCCGACGACGATTGTAGCGGCTTGTCCCGATTTGTCTTTAGCCGAAGAAGTTCAGAAAATTTTTATGACCGACTCGTTTAGAGTCTATACTAACGAAGATATAATAGGGGTAGAAATCGCGGCGGCTTCCAAGAACGTTATAGCGATATTAGCCGGCATTTCCGACGGCATAGGATTTGGAGATAATACTAAAGCGGCTCTTATTACAAGAGGTCTTGCCGAAATAATTAGACTCGGTAAGAAAGCAAACGCGCAGGAGAAAACATTTTCCGGATTAGCCGGTATCGGAGACCTGATAGTTACTTGCCAATCAAAACATTCCAGAAACAGATACGTCGGCGAACAGCTCGGAAAAGGCAAATCAATCGACGAAATTCTTGGATCTATGACGATGGTAGCCGAAGGGGTAAAAAACTGCAAATCTATATTACATTTTGCGCAAAAATTTGACGTAGAGATGCCTCTTACGGAAGAACTTTATAGAATAATTTATGAAAAAGCAAATCTTAAGGATTCGCTCAAAAGACTGCTTGGAAGAAAAGAGAAATATGAACACTGGGAATGAAAAGAAATTCTATACTATCGGCGAAGTATCTGATTTAACCGGAGTAAAGCCTACAGTATTGAGGTTTTGGGAGGAGGAGTTTGAAGAGTTATCCCCCGTTAAAACTAAATTCGGGCATAGGGCTTACTCTAAAAGTAATATCGATTTGATTATTACTATAAAAAAACTGCTATACGAAGATAAATTTACAATAAAAGGGGCAAAATCCTATCTTAAGAAAAATAAAAACGGAGTCGATCTAAAAATCATTAAAGATAAACTCTTGGACGTTTTATCAATTTTAAAAGAGAACGATAACATTGCGGAGGGAGCCGATATGAAAGACAACTCAAACAAAAACGTTAACGAAGATGATTTTATCGATACAATCAAAAATACGGGAAACGGCGACGTTTTCTATTTTTGGAACGAATTAAACGATAATGAAAAAGATAAACTTATTAAAGATTTACAATCGATAGATTTTACTCAAATAGAAGATTTTTACCAAAATTCATATCTTAATAAAAAGAATGAAAATATAGTATTCGAACCGACGAATTATTTATCGCAAAGCGAAAAAGACGCTACATTGAAAAATATCGGAGTAGAATCGCTATCAAAAGGCGAAGTCGCAATACTTACGGTCGCAGGCGGTCAAGCGTCGCGACTTGATTACGACTATCCAAAGGGGCGTTATCCGATATCGCCGGTAAAACGTAAGTCTCTATTTCAAATTTTTGCAGAAAAAATTTATTTTTACTCAAAAACTTATAAATCAGAACTGATTTGGCTAATTATGACCAGCGAATATAATTACTCCGACACTGTGGAATTTTTTGAAGAAAATAACTATTTCAATTTATCAAAAGATAAAGTTATTTTCTTTAAACAAGGCGCGCTTCCAACTATTACGACTAATAACAAATTAATATTAAAAAATAAAATGGAGATTTACAAAAATCCGGACGGCCACGGGGGAATATTAACGGCGTTATTGAAAACCGGGCTTCTAACAGAACTTAAATCAAAAAACGTCAAATATATATCGTATTTTCAAGTCGATAATCCTTTAGTAGATATGGCCGATCCATACTTCATCGGCTATCACATAAAAAATAATTTTCAAGTAACTACAAAAGTTATTAAAAAACTTTATCCTGAAGAGAAATTGGGCTCTATCGGCAAAAAGAACGGAGTAAACGGCGTCATAGAATACTCCGATATTCCGAAGGAGTTAATGTATCAAACAAATGAAAACGGGGCGCTAAAATATCTTATGGGATCGATTGGGATACATATATTTAATACCGAATTTCTAATCAATTTTACCGAAAAATTACCGGTTCACGCCGCAATAAAAAAAATCGACGGCTATAAAAAAGATGAAAACGGGGATTTTGTTTTATCCGAATTAGACGCTATTAAATTTGAAACGTTTGTATTTGACACAATTACTTTAGCTCAGAGAAGCGGCTTTTTTGAAACGGAGAGAGCTGAAGAATTTTACCCGCTTAAAAATAAAACGGGATTAGATTCGATAGAAACTTGCATATCGGGTCAAAAAGAGGCTTTTCGAAGTTGGTTGATAAAGTCGGGTATTATCGACGAAACAAAAAAAATTAATAATATTGAAATCAGCCCGCTTTTCGCTCCTACTAAAGAGATTTTTCTTGAAAAATATTCGCTTTCATCCGATAAATTAAAGAATGAAATTTTTAATAAAGATGGAAGTCTCAAAGATGAAATTTATATCGAATAGCAAGAGCTTGTTTTTTTTCTCGTTTATCTTTTTATATGTTACTAATTCTTTTTACGCTACGGCTTATACAGAATCCGTAACTAATCGTAAGCTTTTTTTTACAGAAGCTTATCAGGATTGGGAGAGATACGTCGGAAAAGAGGTGTTGTATAAAGACAACAAATCGGGCTTAAAATGTTTGAGCTCCCCGCCAAAATATATTTTGAAAAGCGAGTACAATTCGTTAATAAAAAAACTTTCCTCAAACGATAAATTTTTAATATCAAAATATTACGGAGAAGACTCAAAATATTTTATTATGAAAGAACTTACGGATATGAAAATTATCAAACAAATTGATAAGATTTTTGAAGGTATTGAATTTAATAAACGCGATTATATAATGTTTTTTTATAATATCAACCCCGGAGACAAAAAAATATCTTATTTCGGTAGTCTTTACTACAGATTCGATCATACAAAAGAGTTGGTTGAAAGTAAAATTTTTTATCATAACTCCGGCTTGTCGTATCTTCAGTTTGATATAACCAAAGAAAATAAATTCGACGTATATCTATTTGGTAAGTTATATCGAAAAAATCTTAACTATTACTTTCCTTTGGATTCTCTCAAATATATAAGTTTCTCTTCAATAAATTCGTTATTAGCGGAAAATAGAATTTCCGAAGAAATTTTAATAACTAAAGAGGATTCTGTAATAAAAAACAAGTTTATAGATAAAGTAATTACTCCGTCGTTAAATCCAAATTACTATGAAGACGGAGCGCTCAATCAGTTTGGCGAATACGTAAACATATCGAACGGTAAAATCCAGACGGGTAAATCTCCCGGCATAAATTGTAGCGGTTTTGTAAAAGAGATAACTGATAATCTTATAAGATTAAAAAAACCAAAATTTAAACGATTAACCGTCGAAGAGTGTAAAGAGAAGAGGAACGAGGAGAGAAAAAATAATTCCTACGTCGCTTACGAAGAAGATCTCGATCCTTTTTTTGGCATCGATTGGACAAAAAATTTAGCCGATCGTATAAATTATCACTACGATTACAAAATTATTAAGGCCGAGGCCGTAAATAAAGATAAATATTCGCAATACTTTGAAGAAAACGGATACTATTTTAAAGATATGCAAGAGATAATATTTAGAGATCAGCAAAAAGATTCGTCGTATTTTTATTTTGTCGTTTTTAATAAACTTAGAAATACAAAACCGACCATACCGACTTTTTATCATATTGCAGTAGTCGTTCCTATCTTTACGACAAATAAATTTGAACTTAAAATTTACGAGAGCGGAGCAGAAACCGGTTATATCAATATACTAAAAAGAATGATTCCGCAAAATATTAGTTACAATAGATTCAATAAAGATATTATCAATAAACTTACTAATCAAGATGAAATAGATCTCGTCAAAAGAGCGTTTACTTTGAAGAATTATTCTTACCATATAAACAACTCTCTAACTGATAATGAGATAAGCAGAATAAGAAATATATTTGATAGTATTGATTTTGAAAAAGAAAAAGGCGCTATTTATAAAATTCCTATTCCCGTAAATTACATAATCAATTGACAAAGTATCTGTGGAATTCCGCTGTTTTTTTTATTTCTTTAACTTGACTATTTTTTTGATATGATTTAAAATCCTTCATCTACAATCAACTTTTGGAGAATTTCAATGACCTTTATAGATTTACGATATAAATATGTTAACTTTTTTAAGAGCAAGGGGCATAGCCATATTGCTTCCGCCTCGCTTATTCCGGAGAACGATCCGACTGTTTTATTTACAACGGCCGGAATGCATCCGTTAGTCCCTTACCTTCTAGGCGAGAAACACCCGGAAGGTAAAAGATTAGTCGATTGGCAGAAATGTATCAGGACTGGAGATATCGACGACGTAGGGGACTCGGCTCATCTTACTTTTTTTGAGATGTTGGGCAACTGGTCTTTAGGCGATTATTTCAAGAAAGAGGCGATAAGCTGGTCGTACGAATTTCTCATAAAAGAACTGGGTTTTGATAAAAACTCTTTGCATATAACTGTTTTTGAGGGGGATAAAGACGCGCCGAGAGACGAAGAGTCCGCCTCATATTGGAAAGAGCTGGGAATATCCGCCGATAGGATACACTACAAACCTAAAAAAGACAACTGGTGGGGACCGGCTGGGATCACAGGACCTTGCGGGCCGGATACGGAAATGTTTGTCGACGTCGGTAAAAATAAATGCTCCGACGCTTGCTCTCCCGGTTGCGGATGCGGTAAATACATCGAGATATGGAACGACGTTTTCATGGAATATAACAAAACGGAAAGCGGCGAATATGTCCCTTTAAAACAAAAAAACGTAGACACCGGTATGGGAATTGAGAGAACCGTGGCTATGATAAACGGAAAAAACAACGTTTATGAAACAGATATTTTTATCCCGATTATAAAGAAAATTGAGGAATTATCCGGAGTTAATTATCAGAAAGACGACGATACGACTAAGTCGATGAGAATAATAGCCGACCACATCAGAACATCGCTATTTATAATCGGCGACGACAGAGGCATCTCCCCTTCCAATCTTGGAGCCGGTTACGTATTAAGACGCCTTATAAGACGAGCGGTTAGGCATGGAAAAAAATTAAATATTCAATCCCCTTTTATGTCAAAAATAGCTACGGTCGTTATCGAAATGATGAAAGATATATATCCGGAATTAAAACGAAACGAAACAAGAATATTTGACGAACTTGAAAAAGAAGAAAGAAAATTCGAAGAAACTCTTGAAAAGGGTATGACCGAACTGGAAAAAATTCTTCCAAAATTATCTCAAAATAATCAAGATACTATATCCGGACGTCTTGCTTTTAAACTCTACGACACATACGGATTCCCTTTTGAATTCACAAAAGAACTTGCTTCGGAAAAGGGATTTAAAGTTGACGATGCGGGTTTTGAAGAGGCGTTTGCAAAACATAAGGAGCTCTCTCAGGCGGCTCAAACTCAAAACTTCAAAGGGGGACTAGCCGATCACACAGAAGCGACTACCAAACTTCATACGGCGACTCATTTACTTCACAGAGCTCTAAAAAACATCTTAGGAGAGCATGTTAATCAAAAAGGGTCAAATATTACCGCCGAAAGACTGAGATTTGATTTTACTCATACCGATAAAATCGACGAAGAAACTCTAAAAAAAATTGAGGATTTGATAAACGAGCAAATTGAAAGGAATCTAGAAGTCAAGATGGAGATTATGTCTTTAGAAGAAGCTAAAAAAAGCGGAGCGACTGCTCTTTTTGGCGAGAAATACGAAAGTCAGGTAAAAGTATATACGATCGGCGACTTTTCAAAAGAAGTATGCGGCGGTCCTCACGTCGAGAAAATAGGATCGCTTGGAAAATTTAAAATTGTTAAAGAGCAATCTTCCTCCGCCGGCGTAAGGAGAATCAAGGCCGTTTTGGAAAGTTAATATTTTTATTTAAGGATATAAGATGACAAACGAAGCGGCTAAATTTGCCGTATGGGAAGAAAGATACAACCTCGGCATAGAAATCGTCGATAAACAACACAGATATCTTGTTTCAATAATAAACGAGCTATTTGAAGCGTGTAAGAAAAGTAAAGACGAAGCAAATACGGCTTTTAGAAGTTCAATTAAAGAAATAACGGACTATATTAAAAACCATTTTAAAACCGAAGAGGACATCTTTGTAAAATACCAATACCCCAATTACAGAATTCACAAACAACAACACGAACAGTTTATATTAAAAACGATCGAATATGTAAAAGATTTTGAATCGGGGAAATTATACGTGCCGAATAATTTTGTTAGATACCTTAAAGATTGGCTTCTAGAACACATAGCGGTTTCGGATAAAGAATATGAAAAATATTTTGCGTCTAAAGGAATAGTCGTTTCTGTTTCTTGAGATATTTTAAATTCAGTCCAACAAACTCATATACATTTTTTCCATAACGTCGGAAGTGTTTCTAATATCGTATTTCTCTGATAACTCCAAAGACCGCTTGGAAAAAGTTTCTCTCAATTTTTCGTTTGATAGTATTTCGTACATTTTTTCGGCAAGCGCTTCAGGATCTTTTGGTTTAACGATAAACCCGTTCCCTTCGACAAGTTCCGGCACCCCTCTAGCGTCTACTCCGACTATCGGTAGCCCGAACATTATAGACTCAAGTATCGTCATCGGCTGATTTTCCGACGTACTCGCCGTAACAAATAGTTTTACTTTTTTTAAAAGCCCCGACTCCAACAGATCCTTATTTGGTATCATTCCGGTAAATATAACGTTATCTTTTATACCAAGTTCGACGGATCGCTTTTTCAAATCTTCTATAGAAGGTCCGCCTCCTACCACAACCAAAATGGTATTTTTTTTCTTCTTAAGAAGTATCGTTAAAGAATCAAGTAAAATATCTATGTCTTTTTCCTGCGAAACTCTTCCTATATATAATATATAATCAAATTCTTCTTTATAGCTGAAAGTAAGTTTATAAGAGCAGTTGAAATTTTGATATTTCATACATTCTACGCCGTTAGAAATAATTTGAATCGGCGTTTTAAGTTTGTTCTTTTTTAATATCTCGGCCGTCGCTTTTCCGGGGCTTACCGCCATGTCGCATTTGTTAAAAAAATTGTTTGAGTAAAACCAACCAAAATTCTGTAAAAATTTATTATTCTCCATACCAATAAGTTTGAGATATTCGGGCTCGGCAAAAAACGTATGAAAAGTGCCGACTACGGGTACTTTTAATTTCTTCGCAATACGAATCGCTTGATATCCTAGCGTAAAAGGCGCGTGAAAATGAATCAAGTCCGGTTTGAATTCTTTCAATTTTTTATAAATTTTATTGTCAAAAGTATAAGTAAAATTAAAATCAGGATAAAAGTATGCTGGGAAACCGTCCTGAAAGACGATATCGTAAGGAAAATAATCTTCAGGATAATTCTTTAAATCAAACGGTTTGGGGGCGACGGCTAATACCCGATGCCCTCTTTTCGACATTTCCGAACAAGTATTTATCGACGAAGTTACAACTCCGTTTACCTGAGGATAAAAATTATCCAAGAAATACGCAATGTTTAGTTTTTTCATATACCGAGCCTGTTATTATTTTGAAGAATATAAAACAATTTATTTAATATTATAGCGATCTTTAAGCTTAAGAACGGCCTGATCAAGCGTTTTCATTGAATCTTTATTCGCTAAAGAATAATCAGACCCGGTAATACTATTGTAAGCCGTAATGTAACGTTTCATCACTTCAACTTTAATATCTAAGGGGATAACGGGCGGAGTCCCTTCGCCCTTGAAATTATTGTCCATCAGCCACTGCCTGAGATATTCTTTATCCAACGATTTCTGCTCCTTACCCTCGTTAAACAAAGCGTTATAGCTATCCAGATACCAATATCTAGAAGAATCGGCGGTATGTATTTCGTCCGCTATGATAAGTTCTCCGTTATCCAACAAACCAAATTCATATTTAGTATCTACAAGAATAAGTTTATTTTTATTTACTATCTTCTGACCTAATTCAAATAATTTGATAGCGGTAGACTCTATTTTGTTCATAAGCTCTTTTGGAATAATATTTTGTTTAATTATCTCCTCGACGCTTATCGGCTCGTCGTGTCCTTCGTTAGCTTTTGTAGTAGGAGTTAATATGGGTTTTTCAAATTTAACGTTCTTTTTCAATCCTTTTGGCAATTTTACGCCGCTAATCTCTCCCTTTTCAACGTATTCTCTATACCCTCCGCCGGTCAGATATCCTCGTACGATTATTTCGATAGGCAATATCTTACATTTTTTAACTAGAACCGCGTTTGGATGTATAAGCTCTATAATATGGTTATTTATTATATCTTTTGTTTTCTCAAACCAAAAATAAGATAAATTGTTTAAGATTTCCCCCTTAAAAGGAATAGTCGTTAAAACTACGTCGAAAGCGGATATACGATCCGTAGTAATAATAAGAAGTTTATCTCCAAGATCATAGACGTCCCTAACTTTTCCTTTGTATTTCGCTCCAATATTATAATCCGTCTCTTTCACGACCCAATTGAGCTGTTTTTCAATTATTTCATTTAAATTCATATTCTTTCCTTTAATGTATTAATACTCTTGTATATAATTTATCTTTATCTTCGTAAAATTTTAATAACTTTAGAATTGTTTTTGATATCGATTTGTTTTTTTCGGCTCTTATCCCTATACCGTAAACGCCTTCTTGCCTTATAAGGTATTCTATGTGATTAATCTCAATCTTATGTCTTCTAAAGTCTTTTAAAACATAAAATTCATCTATTAGATAACTTAGCTTTCCGTATCTATTACTCCAGACGTTTGATACTATCGAATACCCCACAGTCTCATTTTCAAATTCGAACATATAAATAGCTCCGCATTGCGGAAAAGCCGTATAAAAACTAATAGTGGATAAAATCATTTCTTGAGAAGGAAAAGTTATTTTATTTTCTTCGTAATAATATTTTACGAATTGTTCAAATATATATC
>JAGOCL010000068.1 GCA_017998755.1 Spirochaetota bacterium
TATCGTTTACCTTAACGTCGCCGGCAAAACCAGTTTGTAAATATATCTCCTTAAAATCGTTTACCGAGACAAACTCGATCGTTTTGCAAGAGAATATCAGAAAAAAAAACAAAATTAAAAATACGTTTTTTATCATTACTACTATTATAATTTATTTTCTCTGATTTTCATATCATTATATATCCGTCAAATAAATATTTATCATTTTTTTACATATTCCGCTATCTTTTTTGTTTATATTTATTTAATTTCATTCGATATATGTAATAGATTATTTTTTTTTTAAAGGTTTATTATGAAACTATGTAAAGTTGTAAATATCGACAGCTCAAAGTGCGTTAACTGCCATGCGTGCATCGCGTCGTGTCCCGTTAAATATTGTATGAAGTCCGACGGTAAAACCGTTGAAATTCTAGACGATTTATGCATCGGTTGCGGCAGGTGTTTTTTCGCATGCAAACACAACGCTATCAGTATCGTAGACGATTTTCAGGAATTCCTCGACTCCACAAACAAAGGAGAAAAAACTTGCTTGATAGTGTCTCCGGCGATAATTACTGCGTTCCCGACTAAGCATAAAGAACTTCTTTACTGGTTGCGCGAAACTTGGGTATTCAAAGGAATTTTCGAAGAAGGACTTGGGGCGGAACTAATAACCGCCAAACACCTTTCGTTTATACATAAAACCGGTATCGTTCCTCTTATATCGCAACATTGCCCGTCGATTGTCGAATTTATTAAAATTTACTACCCCGAATTAATAGATTACCTCTCTCCTTATCAATCTCCAGTTATAATTATGGCTAAATATATCAGAGAGATACTCAAATACGACGGGAATATCGCTTATCTCGGCCCTTGTCTGGCAAAGAGAAGAGAATTCAGAGACCCCGATACGGACGGCGTAGTTCAGTTCAATCTTACTATATCCAATCTAAAAAAATATATGGAGCTCCATAAAGTCGATCTAACCAATTATAGACAAGGCAGATTTGAATGGGCTCCGGCGGAAAGCGGCTCGGTATTTTGCAAACCGGGCGGATTTAAAAACATCGTCGACGGATATTATCAAAATACAAATATACAACATATCGAAGGCGAGATAATTTATAAAAAGTATCTTCCGGACGTAAGTAAAACTATAGAAAGAAAAAGCGCAAAAATGCCTCTCATGATCGATCTTATGAGTTGTATCGGGGGGTGTTTTAGAGGACCGGCTACTATTAATAACGTAACTATGCTTGAAGAAGCTATGATAATAGACGACAGAGAGCGCGAGGCAAAGAAATTTTACAGAGAAAAAAACAAAGCTCACAAGACTTTTGAGAAAATACTGGACGATAATAAAAATATCGATATAAATAGAGTTTATTTCTCGGAATCTGAAAAACCTATAGCCACTCTTTCTAACGAAGAGTTGAAGTACGAATACTCGCTCTTAAATAAAAAAACCGCAAAAGACTTTCTAAACTGTCCCTCTTGCGGGTTCAATTCTTGCCAAAAATTCGCCACTTCAATGCATTATAACCAAAATAATAAAATAAATTGCAGGCATTTTATAGAATCCACTCTGAAGAATACGATCGGGGATAACAGCGAGATATCCGAAGGCATCGCAATAACGACTAACGAAATGGAGGCCACGACAAGATCCATTATGAATCTCTCTGAAAAAACCCGCGACGCTTTTAAAAATATTCACAAACACACAGATATATCCAAAGAAATTAATACCGGCTTGAAAAATAAAGCGGATCTTTTTGCTCCTATCGTCGGGGCGATTTCGGAAATTTCCGAACAGATAAATCTGCTCTCTCTTAACGCGGCGATCGAGGCAAGCAGAGCCGGAGAAATGGGTAAAGGATTCGCCGTCGTATCTACCGAGATAAGAAAACTCGCAGATAAAACCAAATCGGAAACTGATAAAATCATCCCGATAATGCAAACTATGACCGAAGATATTGATAAAATGAACAAAAATGTGGATAAATTGACAAAAGAGACTAACGACTTTTCCGACGCTATCGAGACGCTCTACAGGTCTATGTCGGAGGTAAATACCGCCATATCCGAACTAAGCCGATCGGCGGATAAACTTGCGTCGTCAAGCAAACGAGGCCTGTATTAAAAAAGAGCGCTAGGATAAATTACTTTTTTCTAACGTAAATCGCTTTCTTAACGGATTTCATCTCAAAATATTTGTCGTATTTTACGATTAATTTAGATAATTTAGTCGATCCGTAATTCCTCGGATCAAACCCCGGATCGAGTTTCTTTAAATTGTGAGCCATTGCGCTCAGATGTTTCCACTCCGATTCCTGGTCGATCATTTCATAAGATTCGATCAGGATTGACAACAATTCGTCTTTTGCGTCTTTTACCTCTTTATCGGGCTCTTCCGTCGACGACTCTTTTATAAAATATTTGTAGCTCTCCTGCAGGTTTTCGATAAACTTAAACTCGTTGCAAGCATTAATTAATGATTGGGGCGTTTTCTTCTCCCCTATTCCGACGACAAGTTTACCGGACTCCCTCAATCTTACCGCTAATTTGGTATAGTCGCTATCGCTTGAAACAATGATAAACCCGTCGACGAAGTTTGAATACAATATATCCATAGCGTCTATTATCATAGCCGAATCCGTCGAATTCTTCCCCGAAGTGTTTCTAAATTGCTGTATAGGCTGAATAGCGTAAATCGGTAAAATACGCTTCCACGAAGAGAGTTGATTGTTCGTCCAATCCCCATAAATTCTTCTTATAGTAAGTAATCCGTATTTTATCGATTCTTTGACTATCAACTCAATATTTGTAGAGGAGATATTCTCGCTGTCGATAAGAATAGCAATTTTTTTTTCGATATAATCGACTCTTTTATTTTTGTTTTCCATGTACATTTTTCCTAGCATTCAGTAATATGGAATTTTTTATTCCGACGTAGATCCGACGACTCTGTCTCTACCGCTCTCTTTTGCGACATAAAGAGCTTTGTCGGCTTTCTGCTTGAGAGTATTAACGTCCTGAGCGTCGTCGGGAAACGTAGAGACGCCAAGACTTAGCGTAAATTGTTTCAAGGGACCGTTAAGATCCTTCAAAATATCGATTTTTCGCACTTCCGCGCAGGCTTCTTCGCAAAGACGCATAGCGGTAGCTTTATCCGTATCGGGCAGTACCAGCGTGTACTCGTCGCCGCCTAACCGCGCGATTATATCTTTTTCTCTGCAAACTTTTTTGAATATTTTTGCGACCTCTATTATTGCGCGATCGCCCATTTCCATGCTAAATCCCTCGTTTATTCTTCTGAAATGATCCAAATCGGACATAACAATCGACAACGGCTTATTTTCCTTTTTTGCCGCGTCGAATTTATCGTCTACTTGATCGTCTAGATATCTTTTGTTATAAACGCCTGTAAGCGGATCGGTTATCGCTCTTTTTCGCGCGTCCTCGCCCCACTGAACCATATCGGATAAAAACCTGCTTGCGTCGTTTAGTCTCAATGTCGTAATATTTAACATCTTATACATAATTTTTATAGCAATATCCGGATTTGTTTTTATAACGTTGAAGAAGTCCGTATCGTATAGAGTAAGGAGGACGCTTGCATCTTTGGCTTTACATGTGGCGGATCGGGGGGCTTTATCAAATATCGACATTTCACCAAAAAAATCCCCTTTCCCAAGTTCGGCGACAACTCTATCCGCGCCGTCGTTAGTCTTAATGGTTATGACAATCTTTCCGCTTTTCACGATATATATTTTGTCGCCGTCGTCTCCCTGTTGAAATAGGACTTCGTTAGCCTTATAAGAGTATACGTTAAACGATCCGATAAATTTTCTCAAATCGTAGTGCGATAAATCTGAAAAGAGATTTACCTGTTTGAGAAAGTGTATAAGCTCTAAAGACGATTCTTTTTTCTTCTTCATCACATAACTACCTTATTTCCGCCCGATTCCCGCGCGATCATCATTTTATCGTAAGCGCATTTTAATATTTCTTTAGGATTATTGACGTCGGTAGGATATTCGACAATCCCGACGCTCACTTTAATAAAAAAATCAGAGCCGTTGGTTATCTCTTTTATATTCAAGGCGCATATCGCGTTTCTAAGTTTATCGGCAATCTTATACGCCTCCGGTTTACTTATACCGGGAAGTATCGCCGACGATTCGTTTCCGCGATAACGAGCTACAATATAGTCGCCTATATTCGCTTTTATCGAATCTGCAAGGAATTTCAGAGCGACGTCCCCAACCTCGTGTCCAAAACAATCGTTTATATCTTTAAAATTATCCGGTTTTATATATAGAAAGCTCAGAGACTTCCCAAAGTCGCCTATTGATTTGGGGAATTCTTCGTCAAGATAAGTATTGTTATATAATCCCGTTAATTTATCCTTATAAAGCTGTTTTTTAAGATCTTCGACCCATGGAGCTCGCTCGGATACAAGTTTATTGACGTTTCGTATTCTGTTCGCTATCATTATCATAAACTTATGAAGTATCTGAGCAAATATCTGAGGATGTTTTGATAGCAAATATTGAAAATCAATCCCTATCATAGGAAATATCAATATCTCAGTCTCGCTCTCGGCCTTTGCTTCAAAATTCCGTTCCGAATTTGTAAACAAGTCAAGCTCGCCGAACGTTTCGCCCTCAATGTAATGAGCCAATATAAGTTTCTTATCGTCCATCTGATTACGATATATCAGGACGTCGCCCTTTCTTATGATAAAAAGTTCGTTGGCGGTTATATCGTCCTGAAAAAGCGCTTCGTCTTTTTCAAAACGGTAAATGTTGCTGTAATTTGAAATTATTTCCAATTCTTCGTCTTTTAACGAAGAAAAGATGTCGGCTTTTTTAAGTAATTCGACTTTTTCGTCTAAATGTATATCATGCATAATATCGTAAATTATATTTCAATCGTTTCTATATGTCAACAAAATTTTCGGGTAAAACGGAATTTCAAGTTTTTATTTATCTAAATTTATTTATATTTTATTATCTTGACTTTTTACGTAGCTTTATTTATAAAATTTTTAGCTTGTATATAAGTTAAGGGGTTTTTATGAAATATTATTTGATACCGATAGTTATTTTGATTTTGGGTTTCGCGTTGTTTATATTTTCCGGATGTAAAAAGAAACCGCCGGTAAACGTCGAAGACCTGGAAAAAATCGTGGACAAATATTGCGCTTACATCGCCGAAGGCGCCTACGATAGCGCTTATAACGAATGTATGAATTCAAGATACAAAAAAGACGTTCCGCTGGATAAATTTACCGAAGCGCACGAAAAAAGAAAAGAGTCGCTAGGGGTATTGCAAGAAAAGAAAATGAACTTTAAAATAAATACTTACAACATATTTTCAGGATTAAGAGAATACCAGTTTACCTACGAATTAAAATATGGAAATACTACTAATCATGAGGTTATAAAACTTAACGACGAAGACGGCGTATTTCTGATCGAAGGGACTTATACCCGATCTTCTTCGGAAACTCTCCGTTTTATGGTCTGGTAAATTAGGGAGGGAAAAATGAGTAAAATCTTAATTATGCCATGCTTGGACATGAAAAACGGCAGAGTCGTCAAAGGGGTAAATTTTGTTAATATCAAGGACGCGGGAGACCCCGTCGAATGCGCGAAGTTTTATGAAATCGAAGGCGCCGACGAACTCGCTATGCTCGATATAGCGGCGACTCTTGAGAACAGAAAAACCCGGCTGGAGTGGATCAAGTCGGTCTCTAAAGTCATATCGATCCCGTTGACCGTCGGCGGCGGTATCGGAAATCTTAACGATATCCAAGACGTTCTCGATAGCGGCGCCGATAAAGTATCGATAAATAGCGCCGCGGTAAAGAATCCGCAATTAATCAAAGACGCAGTAAAAACGTTCGGATCGTCAAAGATAACGATCGCGATAGACGGCAAAAGAAATAAAAATATGGCGTCCGGCTTTGAAGTCGTAGTATCCGGCGGAACCGTCGCGACCGGTAAAGACGCGGCGGAATGGGCTAAACTTTGCGAAGAATACGGCGCCGGAGCGATACTGCCGACAAGCATGGACGGCGACGGAACGCTGAACGGCTACGATCTGGATTTCACCAAAGCGATATCGGGCGCGGTCAAACTCCCCGTAATAGCGTCGGGCGGCGCCGGTAAACTCGAGCATTTCTACGACGGAGTAGTCAAAGGGGGCGCGCAAATTCTCCTCGCCGCGTCCGTATTTCATTTCAGAACGTTTACTATCAGACAGGTAAAAGAGTATCTGAAATCAAGAAACATCGACGTGAATTTATAATACAAATCAATATTAATAGAAACTCCCGCCGGTTCGCGCGCGAACCGGCGGGAGAGCTTTTTTACGCCTTGATCTTACGGAATGTTACATAGTATCTTCTTACTGATAATACCCGATTCGTTACCGTTTGTATCTTTTAGCTGAATATAAATCGTAACGTAGTTATCGACTATCTTTGCCGTATTAAACAAATATTGGGTCGACGCGGAATATACGGTATAAGATTTTACCAATAAATCGGCTACGCTATCCGATATTCTCATCGAACTTATAGCGTTAGTCGTATTAATCGTGAAATCGATTGTCAAATCTGTAGTCGTTACAGGCGCCGCGTTACCCGTCAAAGTAAAATCAAATCCGACGTAAGACGCGCCGCGATAGCCCGCATTTGGCCATTCCGTATTAGACCAATTTTTATATATAATTTTGCCTTTTTCAAAATTATCATAATAATCAAATATTGCTCCGATATTATAATTTTCTCCATAGGTATTCATTTCTGCCAATGTAGACGGTCCCCAATAATTATATTGAAAGTCTTTATTAGTAATTGTATTGTTTACAATTGTTTGATAATTACTGCCATTGCTATAAATATTATTAAAATTTACTACGCCGCTATTTATTTCCATATCAATTTTAATTCCAATATTTATATTATTATTAATTACATTATTTTTTAAATCTGTATATAAAGGGTCATAAATATTTATTTTATTTACTAAAATGCCATTAACGTTATCATAAATATTATTATTATATACCTTGGTATTATACACGCGACCGGCAAGAATAAATCCATTATCATTATTATGTATTTTATTATTTACGATCTTGTTATTATTTATATTATCTCTCCAATAATTACTAATATTAATTCCATTTGTATTATAATAAATATCATTATTAATTAGTTGATTATCGCCTAATTCATCAACATCAACTGAAGTGTCGCGGGTAATGACAATTCCTTATAATATTATTATAAATTTTGGAAAATTTAAATACAGTTCCGCCTGTTATTGATATTCCGGATGTATTATTATCAAAGATACAATTTCTTATTATTGAGTTAGTATTTGAATTACCATTAATAGAAATACCAGAGTTAGTATTATTTGTTATATTACAATTATCTATAATAACAGAAACTCCATTTAATAAAACTCCTTCGACCGCAAATTCAATATTACAATACTCCATGATAGAACCGGATATATAATTTTCATTACTGTCAAATACTACCGGAGTAGCATTATTAAACCATATTTTACTCCAGTCTCCTTTAGTTTTAACATCATTTGAAGAAGTAAAAATTATCTTTTCATCCAGAGTTCCTCTTGCCACAATAGCGCCTTGAATTTTAAGATAAAATCCCGGATCGACTCTAACTTCAACGCCGGGATCAATTATCAAAGTTTTTCCAATTTCGACAAGTACGTCTTTAGTTAACAATACGATTCCATCAGATTTTATCCAATGTAATTCCAAATCAGTTAAAACTCCTTCATAAGTTTTAAATTGATTAGTAAAAGTTATTGAATCAGAAGTAATATCAGATATATTACCTGACAAATCTTTGAGTTTAATATATACAGTTCTATCTCCATTTCCGCTTCCAATTAATTCTCTTGTAAAACTTGGAAAATAGGGCTCCCAAGCCACATCAAATATTCCATTAAAAGAAATTTGCATCATGTTAATACCGGAACCATAATCCGAACTATCAATTAAAATATTAACTAAACTATTATCCGTCATATTTGCTCCGCTATTAATTACAACTCCATTTGTAGAGAATACCGGCGCGGTCGTATCGACTAGTATTATCTCCGGCGATACGCCTACCTCTCTTACTTCCAACGGAGCAAAGTCGTTGATATCCATTGTAACGTCGTTCCAGCCGGCTTTGCTAAAGGTTACTCTGTGAGCGCCGGTAGATAGGATATTTCCGATGTAGAAATATCCCGAAGCGTTTGTTAGGGTCGATAAAGTAACCGCCGATTCGGTAGTAATGCTTACATTTATGTTGCCGAAGTTCGTCATACCGGTAAGTTTAACATACCCCTCGACGCTCGAGGAGTTCGGTATCATATCGAGTTTGGCTATAACTATCGAGTCGCTTGGGACGACGTTCAGCGTAGTAGTTACTTTCGGAGTATTTAACCTCTCGAATGAAAGAGTATAAGCTCCAAGCGGAACATGAACAAGCGCATATGCGCCGTTTATATCGGTAGTCGTCTCAAAAGTCGTCCCAACGAGTATCGCTTTTATTCCGGACGAGTCCGTTTTCCCTTCGAGTTTTGCAATACCTGTGATATTTCCTCTCGCTTTCTCAAGCGTTACGTCGGGAAGCGTCAACGACGAGTCCGCCAGTAGCGATATCGAAGCGGAGGTATGAGATTTGTAATTCTCCCTCGAATAACCTACGATATACTCCCCCGGAACCATTCCCGCTATAACGTAAAATCCCTCGCTGTTCGATAAAGCGCTGTATATACTCGAAGTCGAATTAATATTAGTAGCTGTGATTTTTATTCCCGCAAAGTCCGTCATCCCTTCGAGGAGGACTTTACCTATTACCGATCTGGACGATACAAGTAAATTCAAAGTTACCGAAGAATACTCTCCTCCTGTAGATACGGAAAAAACGTCGGTCAGTTTTGTATTGTATCCGTTTTTGCTTGCTTGAATTTTATAAGAGCCGGCTTTTACGCCGCCTAACGAAAAGCGCCCCGAAGCGTCGGTTACGGTCGAATAAGTTTGATCCGGCGTAACGTCGTTTATCGCAAGAACGTCGATTCCCGAAAAATCTTCGCTTGATTCAAGCGTTATAGTTCCCGATATTTTACCGGACGAGGACTTTAAAATAATGTCGGAGCAAACTTTTATCTCGTCGGACAATATCTCCGCTTGTTCGCTATTATTTGTAATATAACCGTCTTTGGATATTAACAATAGATATTTCCCCGGTTTAACGTCGGATAATATAAATATCCCTTGAGCGTCTGTTATAGTATTATAAGATAAATTTGCTACGGCGGTATTGTTCGCCAATACCTGAATCCCTTCAAAACTTGCCGCCCCTTCAAGCGTAATCTTCCCGGTTATCGTTCCGGTCGATACCGTCAGCTTGGGAAATACAATATTTTCAATATTTCCGCCGACTTCGACAACTACGTTGTCTATCGTCTTTGTCGAATACCCTACCTTAGACGCTCTTAAAAGGTAAGTTCCGGCTTTCATGCTTTCTATTATAAAATCTCCGCTTGTATCCGTATTAACCGAATAGGTTTTTACTATGG
>JAGOCL010000070.1 GCA_017998755.1 Spirochaetota bacterium
ATAATCTATTATTATATATAGCGACTCACGATATTAAAAACGACGTATATTCTGTTGTGATGAATTCTAAAATAATAAATTCGATCAAGGAACTTAACGAAGCGACTAGGACTAAACTTATAGAAGAGATTCAAAATTCCTCATGTAGAGTTTATGATTTTATAGAGAAGATAACGCTTTTGCTAAAAATGGGACGAGGAAAATTTACCACGAATATGAGCGTTACAAATCTTTTTGGAATAATAGGTCAAATTATCTCAAAATATGAAAATATTGTTAGCGATAAGAAACTTAAAATTGATTTTTTTGGAGATAAAAATATTTCAGTTTTTGGAGATAAAGACATAATTGCAGAGATATTCGATAATTTAATAAGCAACGCGGTTAAATATTCGCGATATGGCGGATTTATTGGGATAAATATTACAACTAAAAAAAAATACGCTTCGGTATCGATAAAAGACGGCGGTCCGGGACTGGACAATTACGAAAAAAAAAAGTTGTTTAAAGAGTTTTATATAACAAAAAATAATTATGATAGCGGCGTTAAAAGAGTCGGCTTAGGCTTGTATATAACTAAGAACTTGGTTAGATTATTAAAAGGAAGAATATCTGTAAATTCTGAAAAGGGAGACGGTAGCGTTTTTATTGTTTACTTACCAAAATAAAATAATACGTCGTATAAAAATACTACAAAAAAAAGCGCCGGAATACGACAGAATATATTATAATAATAATGTATAACTAATTATTATTAATTAATGAGAGAAGATATGACATCGAATATTAAAATAGCGTTAGTTGACGACCATCCGGCAATTCGTTTAGGAGTCAAAACGATAATAAATAACGAATCAGATTTGATAATAATCGGAGAAGCTGGCGATGGGATAGAATTATTCGATCTATTAAAAAAAGAGATACCAGACTTGATTATTCTCGATATAGCCCTCGGTGAAGAAAACGGAATTGAATTAATGAGAAATTTATTGCAGATATTTCCTTTAATTCGTATAATTGCTTATTCCATGTTTGACGAAATCATCTATGCCGAAAAAATATTAGAGGCCGGCGGACATGGTTATATAATGAAAACAGAAATTCTTGAAAAAATGATAGAAGCAATAAGGATCGTATTCAAAGGCGGTATATACGTTAGCGAAAATATTAAAGATCGATTGTTAATTAAAAAATATTCTCAAAAAACCGGTCTAATAAAAAACGTAGAAGATACGCTATCGCAAAGAGAATATGAAATTTTAAAATACGTCGGAACCGGTTATTCCCCAAGCGAAATATCAAATCTTTTGAATTTGTCCGTCTCGAGCGTAAACACTTACAAAAAAAGAATTCAAGATAAACTAAATATAAACGATTCTTGCGAACTTAAAAAATATGCAATTAAATATTTTAAAAGTTTGTGAAGGAATTATAACTGGAGATTGGGAATGAAAAAGATTTATACTTACCTATTTTTGTTTTTTTTAATGTCAAATTGTTTTGCCGGCGATAACTTTTTATTTGAATTGGGAGAATATAACTCTTATTTTTCGTTATGTTCTTATAAACTAACTCTATCGAAGCAAAATAACCAAATTATAAGAGGCGGTATATTTTTAGATGGAGATAAATATCAATATGTTAAAGATAATATGGATAAATTAACAAAAACGATTTTAACAGACGACGGTTATTTATTTTCATTAATTATTTCAGACGATAAATATAATATAGTTTGCGAAACTTATTTTGTAAAAGATTTATATTACAAAAAATGCGAATATCTCCCTTATAGAAGATACAAAGAAGATTCTATAATAAGTTATTTAATATCTACCGACGGCAAAATTATTTTCTACAATAAAGAGAATGCGATAGATTATTTTTCTGAAGATAAATTTATTATTAAAAATATAAAATATGATAAAATTTACGGGATATTGGACAGAAATTTTTATCTTCTGAAAACTTTGAATGCAGAATATGTTTTCTTAACGATTTATGATAAGTATAAATCTGTCGAAGATGAAGAAATGTTATATGCTAAAATACAAAATGAAAATAATTTTGGATTTATTTCTAAAGACGGCGCTATATCGTTAGAGCCGATTTTTAGTAAAATAGATAATTTTAGCGAAAGCGGATATGCAAAGGTTTATAAAGATAGTTTAATAGGATTAATAGATAAAAATGGTCGCATCGTAATTAATCCTGAATATCAAGAAATAGGAGAATTTTTGGAAGGATTATGTAAAGTAAAAAAAAATAATAAATGGGGATATGTTAATCAAAAAGGGGAAACTATAATAAAGGTAAAATTGTTGCTGAATGTATATACGATAGCATAGAAAGAATTAATAATAAATATTATTTGATAAAAACAGAAAATAAATTATTTGGGATTGCCGGAATAGACGGCATCGTTATACAACCGGAATATAACATTATAAGATACGACTCAATCAAAAATATATTTTTATTAATTAATAACGAATATGCAATAATATTTGATATAGTTCAAGGCGTATTATCTAAAAACCCTTTATCTAACGACATAAAAAAGATTTTTAGGAATTACGACGAGTATGAAGCTATATCGTTTGATATTAATAATATCATTTACTACGACGAAAATAACGGTTTCGGCGTTTATAATCACAAAAAAAGTAAAATAATAATTTCGCCCGATAAAAAATATAGTAATAATATTTTTTTAAACAAATCGTTTATATTTTTAAGCCATTATGGAATTTATGATAACGAGGGAAATTTGATATTTCAATAACGGATAATCTCAATAATACGTTAGTCTGGAATGAAGAGCGTTTAGCATCGTATATATTTGATTTTATGCCCGTTACTTTTCGCCCGCTTGCGTCGCTTTTATTGACTATATTAATATGCGATATTTGCTTGGCTTATTTTTTTTGCTTTTTTATTTTTTTGACGTATATGGCGTTATTCGAAATTCTACTAAGTACTTTTGACACATATGTGTCGCCATATTACGTCGTATAATTATACTACAAAAATAAGCGCGTTTCTACGACAGACAATTATAAAAATTTAACTTATATTTTCAATAATATTATTTTTTAGGAGAAATATTTATGGACGATTTTTTAAATTTTAAGAAAATGATAAGCTCGACTCTTATCAAACTTATTTACGTTTTAGGAGCGTTGGCTCTTGTTATTTGGGGAATAGTCGTTTTAGTTGCGGCTATTAAAAAAGGAGTAGATTATGAATCTTGGACTATAGTTATTATTGGAATATCGCAGTTTCTGGGAATAGCCGTAGGAGGCAATCTTGTATTTCGACTTTTATGCGAAGGCGTAATCGTTTTGTTTTCTATTCAAGAAAATTTAGTAGAAATCAATAAAAAAACCGGTGTTGGAAACGCGCAACCGTCGTATATGGGGACTTCGTCAAATTCAACCGCTTCTTCCGCAAATTCTGTAAACGGAAAGCAAAAAGTACTTTGCCCAAAATGCGGCGCGGATTATCAGAAAGATTTCTTTAACGGCAAATTAACGGCGGGGCGGTTTTTTTGCGACAAGTGCAACTACGAGATAACAGATAGCAATCTGAAATTTGGGGATTGAGGTTTAAGAATTTAGATGTAAAGGAGGTAATTGGTGATGACCTAATATTTACTAATTTTAAAAAAAAATAAAGATTATATGTTTAAAATTATTTAAGAAAGAAATTCTTTGTATAAAGAATAAAATAATGAGTTCTAGGAGAAAAAAATGAAATTGAAAATTTTAATTCGATTATTTGCTTTAACGTTAGCTTTGTTTTTTATATTTTCTTGTAAGAGTACGGAAAAAAAAGAAACAGGGCCTATTGAATCGTTCACTTTAGAATATAACGAGGCGTCCTCAAAACTTCCTTCCACAGATATTAAAGCCCTAACTTTCAAGGTTGATCCCGTTGCGATTAATAATCTTGACAATCATTCGAATGTTTATAGAAAAGATATAAAATTTCAATACGAGGTTAGAGGTTTTTTTTCAGGAATGCTGGAACAAGTTGGAGATTGGGGATTACCCGTACCCTGTTTTAGGATTAAAATAACCAATACTGCAAATAATGTAATAAAATTACTAAATTCTATTATTATTCTTGAGGATAATAATGGAAATACCTATGAATTAATTGTATCAAAAAGCGATTTAAGTAAGCAAGGAAACACTTATATAAATGATAATAGCTCTGGAATAGAAAAAAAAGCTCCGGCGGGCTCGCAAGTAATTGGGGTTAATTATGAAGAGATATTTGATAATTTAAAGATATTAAATACCGATTTAACTATTCTTCCTCAAAAAGAGGTAACAGTTTACGCATTTTTTTATATTAACTTAAATAAATATAAAACCCCAGAAAGTAAATTTGTCGACGTTTACAACAAATTTATGAGCGGAAAAGAATATTTTAAGTTAAATTTATACGATATTGTCTCAGAAACTGACGCCGCAGGTAATGTAAAAACTAAATCTTCTTACGAATTATATTTTGACGTTAAAAAAATACAACTATAACGCAAAGTTTCTTCTTCTTTTTTTCGGGGGTATAATATTGAATTTATATCCCCTCTTTAAAAATAATATAATTATGATTAAAAATGATTAAAATAAGAACGATCGCATTTTTCTTTATTATTTTACAAATATTTATTTATGCCGAAGATAGTTCGTCCGATTCGAAAAATTTTATTAAAAAGAGTTTAATAAAAATAAAAAAATTAGAAAATAACGAAGGCCGCAGAATCGCAATCTGCGTAGGAATTAATGAATTTTTAGATAAAAGCATCTTTACGCTATCTAAAGCGAGAAACGATGCGAAATCTATCGGAAATCTTTTGGCTCAATACGGGCAGTTTGATAATGTTTATATTATGACTGACGACTTGGATCCAAAAAATGACGTTTTGTTCCCTTATAGGGCTAATATTCTCTCAAAAATTGATAATATAGTTCAAATCTGTAATAGCGCAGACTTTATAACTTTATTTTATTCAAGTCACGGGATTTCAGACGCCAACGGGGAAGGGTATTTGGCAACATTTGATACAATTTCTAATAATTTTTTTGAAACTTCGATAAAAATCTCAGACGTTGTATTTAAATTTCAAACTAAAAAAATCTCGAAAACTCTATTATTAATTGATGCGTGCAGAGAATCTTTTCAAAAAACAAAAAGCCTTAGTTACGTCGGTTTAAAAGAGAAGATATTTAAAAATTCCGAAGTTGCCGCAACTTTTTACGCTACGAAACAAGGATTATTTAGTTATGAAGATAACGACTCGGATTTTGGGGTTTTTACAAGGTATTTAATAGAAGGGCTTTCAGGAAGAGCCGACTCTGACGATAACGGTTACGTTACTTTTTCAGAAATAGAATTTTTTACCGGTAAATCGCTAACAGAATGGTCTTTAAAAAATAATAAAAATCAAATTCCCTTTACAAAAATTTACGGCGAAAAATACGGCGATCTTATTTTGACTGAGTACAAATCAAATACGTCAAAAAATGAACAAATTGAAAACAAAGTCATTTCAAATATTGGAGAAGATATTCTAAAATCTATTGATAATGGAATAATAGAATATACAACGAATTTGAAAGAAAAATATTCCGGATACGGCAATATTAATTTAGAGAAATTTCTCTCTATATATAATGATGTCCTAAAAAAAATGGGGAGAGAGACGTTTGATACATGGAACGATAATAAAGCTATATACGAAAACAGCAGATTTACAGTATTAACTTCCGAATTTCTTAACGAAATTTTAGGGGATAATTTCGAGATATTTTATTCTTATGAAAAATCCTCAAGTTCGAGTTCGGGAATTATACATAATTATGTATTTGCTTTTGCCGGAAAAAATAAAATTAACTATAATATTCTGGATATAAAAAAAAACGACGACAAATTGAGCGCTGTAATATCTTTTCCAAATATAAATCCTTTAATTGTTACTTATAGTTATTCATTTAAAAGAAGCCCAAACGGAATTTTATCAGCGGTAAAATATTACGACGAATATTATAATTTCAGTTCATTAATGAAAATCGATTTGATAAAAGAATTAAATAAATGGTCGACGACTGATATCAAGTCTTATGACGATGAAAATACAAATACAAAGATTAATTATTATCATAAATATAACGAATATTTAATGAAACAGAATTATCCCGCGAGTTTAATAGACAAAAAGAAATTAAACAAGGAAATGTTTGATAAATTTCTTCTTAACAATAATAATTTAACAAAAATCGAACTAAATAAATTTATTAAAGAAGGCGCAGATATAAATTATCAAAGCGAAGATACCGGAAATTCAATGCTTTATATAGCTTCGGTTAAAAATAATTATGAATGCGTGATAAATTTAATAGATTTGGGAGCTTATATGAATATTATAAATAAACAAGGACAAACACCCTTGTTGATAGCGAGTTCTAAGGGTAATTATGATATTGTCAAAATATTATTGGAAAATGGAGCTAATCCTAATATTCAGGAAAAAGATACCGAGCTAACGGCTTTAGACAACGCTATAGCCGGCGATTATATTAAAAGTGAAAGTAATGATAGTTTGATTATCGATTTATCTATCGGAAGAAATGAAAATTTTAAAAAATGCGCTGAAATAATAAAACGTTATGGCGGCGAAACATATTACCCTCATATAGCTATTCCTTATAAGATAACGTTAGCGCGATATGAAAGAGATATTTTGAATAAAATAAAAAATGAAAATGATGAGAAATTTATTAGTTCGATTTATAAACAAGATAAAAAACATATGATAATATTAAATGAATTATCGCAAGATGAAAGAAATAGAATAAGAAAGATTATGAAAGATATAAAATTTAGTTCATTAGGATATGAGAAAAAGAGGTTGTAAAAAGTATCGCTTTATGATTTATAATAAATTCGGTTAAATTTTATTAAATATTATAAATAATTTAAAATCTGTAACTCGTCAGGTTTTTTTGAAAAAAATATTTTGAGATAAGGAGTTTAAATGAAAAAGAAAATATCAATTTTATCAATTGTTTTTGCAATTGTTGTTATTATGTTATCAGGTTGTTCTTATACGGTCGATAGCGTAGCGGGTTCATGGAATTGTACTAAAGACACAGTTCATAATCCAAGTTGGGTTGATACTGAATTTACTTTTAAAGCCGACGGCACTTGTTCGTTAGGCGGATGGGCTTCCACGGATTATAGCGTTAACGGCGGCGAGATTACATGGAAAGGCGAGAAATATTCGTTGTACATTAACGGAAGTAAAATGACATGGAGTAATTTTGTTCTTGGTACAATGGAATTTGAAAAACTTTAAGAAGCGTTACAAATAAACAAAAAAATCTGCAATAAAATAAAGAAGTATCTCTGATTTATTAGGGATACTTTTTTTTATATAATTCAAAAAAAATTAAAATATAATAAATAATATAAATTCGCTTTGATAACGATAAAAAATTTGATATAACAATATATATTAACATAAGGCGTTGCATATAATATTTTAAAATGTGTCGTAATATAAAACTATACAAAAATAAAATTATCGTTTTGATTATCGCGTTTTTTTCTGTCCAGTGTTCAGGAGATTACTATCCTATCGCGGAAATATTCGCTCCTATTAATGACATCCCGATGGTTAAGTATCAATCTATAGCCGACGGCGAGACGGGGGTAGAGTTATTACCTGAGATCGTTATAACATTTTCCGAACCGATGCATTTTAGGTCCATCAAAAAGAATTTATTTTTTAAAGAAGAAAATATAACGGACGTTACTTGCGACGTTACGATAGATAGCGATCTAAAGAAAATAACTATAAAACCGTATAATTTTTTAAAAAATAACAGCGTTTATAATATTTTGATAAAGAAAGACGCGAGGACGGCAAAACTATATCCTTTACCGAACGATATAGAGATAAATTTTATCACAACCGACGACGATACGATCAAACCGGAAATATTGGGGACGAATATCGACGACAGGTTGGACGACGTTGCCGGCAATGACAATATTATAGTTTATTTCTCAAAACCGATGGATTTGGATTCGTTTCAAAATAACATACTTCTTAAAGATAACGCCGACGCTACAATTGATTTTGCGCTATCCGCGTCGGGCGTAAGCGCGTTTATCAAACCGATCGAACCGCTCGCGCCTTACGGGGAATATACGCTTATAATAAAAAATGACGCATATGATACTTCGTTGTTTAAAAATAAACTCAAAGACGGTAAAACTATTAATTTTAAAGTCAAAGGGGAGTATAAACTTAGATCGGTTATCGGCGCGAGCAAATATCTATATGCTCCGTCGTTTGTCGCGGTATCGGATATTAACGGAGAGAGGTATCTCTATACGACATCCGCTGATAATAAAATAAGAATGTATAAGAAAAATAAAGACGTATCGTTGTCAGACAATAATCCATATACCGACCCGAGTAGCGACTCGTATATCTTAATTAAAGAATGGAGCGTTAGTTATGAAAATATTAAAGCTCAAGTAAATATAAGCGGTATTGATATTGATGATATCGGGAATGTATTTGTAACTGATTTTGATTTTAATAGAATAGTAAAGTATACTTATGATGGCAATTATATCGGGTCTTTTGGAAGAAGCGGGGATGGGTATGGGGAGTTTAACGCGCCTTACGACGTAGCGTATGGAAAGGGCGGTTTTATATATGTGGTCGATAAAGGAAACTATCGGGTACAAAAATTTGATCTTGAAGGAAATTTTATTACCAGTTGGGGGACTAATGGAAATGGAGAGGGAGAATTCAGCGATATCAGAGGGATAACCACGGATTTTCAAGGGAACGTTTATGTCATTAATAGCTGTGTTAAAGACGGCGTTATATATTTTCCTGCGACTGCGGTTTATAAATATGATCCCGACGGAGTATATATTGGGAAAATTGGCGGCGACGGTAAATTGATATATCCTGCAGACGTTGCGATCGACGAATATCAAACGGCGTACGTTTCAGATAGATATACTCAAGAAATTTGTATATACGACAAATTCGGCGTTTATCTTGATAAAATAACAACGGATAAGAGACCTAACGGATTATATTATATGGATGATATGGTATATATTGCAGAAGTTACGGATAAAGGCGTGTTGTCATATCATATTGCCGATAAAAGATACAATCAGATACTAAGCTCTTTATTTTATCTGACGGAATTTGAAAATAATTTATCAAATCTTAATAATCCTTTGGATATCGCGATAGATAATAGCGGAGATTTAATCGTAGTAAATTCCGGAGGATATAACGTAAAGAAATACGACTTTGACGGTAAATATCTTGAACCAAACGAAAACTACGGAACTTTTTCTGGAGCTTTCTTTTTCTACCCCGTAGGAATAGACGTTGATAAAAGAGGGCGTATTTTTATAGCCGATCCCGGCAATACTTCTATTGAAACGTTTGATTCGGATTTTAATTTTATAAAAAGTTTTGGTCAATTTGGTAACGGCGTAGGTAATTTTTATTATCCGTATCATATCGATATTTCGGAATC
>JAGOCL010000069.1 GCA_017998755.1 Spirochaetota bacterium
AGTTTTCATCGATTTGCTTTATACTTAAATATTTTGACAATGTCAAAAATATTTGATACAATTTGATTATGGAATTACAGAATATTTTAAGATACGTTACCTATCCTTTATTGGGGTCGGTTTTGGGGTTGATGACTAATTGGATCGCCATAACGCTTCTTTTCAGGCCGCGGAAGAAAATTTTCGGGGTGCAGGGGCTTCTGCAAAAACGCAAAGGGGTTATCGCCGTTAAAGCGGCCGAGATAATTAGAGAATATCTCCTTAACACAAAAGAACTAAAAAAAGTTATGGACAAGGATAAAGCGAGAAGCAGTATCGATCATTTGGTTGACAAAACTTTAACGATAGTCCCGAAACTTGGCAGAAAGATGTTTTCAAAAGCTCTTCGCGAGATCACTTATAAATATTTTTTCGACGACGAGGGGTATGTGAAAGAGGAGATACTTGAACTTGCGCTTAGCGATTCGGACGTGGAAAAAATTATCGTCGATAAAATAACTAATTACGACATTTCAGAACTTGAAAGAATTATTAAGAACGCTTCCGGATCGGAAATAAATTTTATTATTTGGTCCGGCGGTATTTTAGGTTTTTTTGTAGGGCTTATTGAAGTATTTCTCCCTTTTTAACTAAATTTCTTAAAAATTTGCAGATTCTTTCGACAACTCGTCGTAAATCGTTATCGAAGATTTCTCGTTTTTCAATAGTTCTTTCAATTTTATTTTTAAAGTTCCGGCGAAATTCTTTAGGTATTCAAAATCCGGACGGGGTATGGATTCCTCCAGCGTCGAGCGGATAACGGCTAAATTAGAGTCGGAAGTCGCGTCGCCTGTTGATAAAGCCGATTTTACGGAGTATTTATTATAATTTATCATATTTCTATGAATTTCGTCGGAAGAGAGTCGTTCGATAATATTTTTAATACGGCTCAACTTTTTTTCGTTTAGACCTTTCTTTATCGCGTAGCAATAAGTTATCGACCGCCCTACCGCTCTTATTCCGTTTTTTGAGAGGATCGGCGGAGGGGCGACGCCAAGATTTTCTCCCAGTTTAGCTTTGTAATATGAATACGACGCTTCGTTGTCTATAATAGAATGTATTAATCCGGTCGAAAAACGCGATCTTAACTCAGAATAGCTGTAGTAATCCGTTTCGTCTACTAGTTTTTGGTAGAAATCAAGCGAATTTACAATCTCTCCGCGGAAATTAGTAAAATCGATACATCGGCTTTTATTACCTGTAAAAGCGTATAACCATATTATGTAATTTTCGGGGTCGTATCTGTCAAAATTAAAAACCTCTTTATCTTTTGATATTTTAATAAGTTGAAAAAGCTCGTCCGTATTAGCCGGAAATTTATTCAGTAGAGATTTATTATAAAATACGACTCTGTTATCGCCGATCGTATCGGGAATCCCGAAAATCTTATCGTTCTCGGTAACTGATTGTATCGCGTTCGGCATAAAACCGCTAAAGAAATCGAATGAAAAATGTTCGTTTAGACTAACAATTTTATCGTTATCGGATAGCGATTTGAGAAATTGAGACGGTAGACGAACGAAGTCGAAATTGTAATTATACGCCTCTTTATAATTTTCGCTATATTTATAAACTATATTTTTCCCGTTTTCGCCGGAGGTTATTACTTTCTGAAGATATTCTTCGTAAACCGGATCGTTAGATATCGATAAAAACTTTATTTCGTCGTTTGAGCAGGAAAATATTAAAAATAAGATAAATATAAGGTATATTTTCATTTATTTGGTAGATTTCTGTAAAAATACGATATTTCTCTCTTTATTTTCAGAATCATTTTTGTATATTTTATATAAAAACTTATTTAATTTCAACGCTTGAGCTATCTCTTCGTCTACAACTTCCCGTTTGCCTTTGTATAGAAGATACGCGCCTTGATTGTTAAAATATTTCTTCGTATAATCGATAATTTCGGCGATCGGTTTAAACGCCCGGCAAGTTACGACGGACGTCTTTATTTCAAACGAAGAGACCATCCCGCAAAATAAAGCTGTATTATTTAAATTTAGCGTATTTATCGCATCTTTCAGATAATCCCCCTTTTTAGGGCTTTTATCGTACAATTCGACGCGTTTATCTTCGAATATTATAGCCAGAAGAATCCCTGGCAGTCCCCCGCCGGTTCCTATATCTGCGATTGAGGCGTATTCCGTAAAATATTTATACGCCGAGAGACAGTCCTCAAAATGATCGTCGATTATATCGGAAACGGATAGTTTCCTCGACATAAGGTTTAGTTCTTGATTCTTTTTAAGTAAAAATTCTAAATAATCGTTGATTTTAACCGAATATTTTTCATTAATACTGTATTTGACCAAAATATCTTTTATTTTTTGAAAATTATCCGTTTTATTCATTGGCAAAACAGTCCTTTTCATTGTCGATAATTTTGCCTGTTGTTATCTCTACGAGTTTTAGGGGCTCCGATCTTGAAGAATTCTTAACTGAGCGTTTGCAAAACGCCGGAAATAATTCCGAGTCGTTTTTGGATAAAAATATAGTTTTATCGCCTTTGACTATTTCTGCCGACCCCTCGACGACTGTCCAATTAACGCTATATTTTTTATGATAATGAAGTTTTATCTCGGCTCCGGGATTTATAACGATCTCTTCGATACGATAGCCGTCCGATTTAACCAACGCTTTCCTATAACCCCAGTCGGTAATTTCCGTTCCGTTACTAACCGCTTCGGGAGCGCTCGTTGATTCCAGCGTTTTAACGACCTCTTTTATTTTTTCGACGCCGTCAAGATCGGCTATCAATATAGAATCATCGGTATCGATTATCGCTAAATTCTCCAAACCGATTGTCGAGACGATACGTTTTTCACCGAATACTAAGATATTCTTTGAATCGATATTTATGAGTTTTTCTTTTGGAATTCTAGTCGCGATTCCATTCTTATCGCGCGGAAGAATTTCAAATAGCGATTGGAAACTTCCTATATCGCTCCATCCTATATCCGAAGGAATAACGGCAATTTTATCGGATTTTTCCATAAGCGCGTAGTCTATGGAGATATTGTCGTAATTTTTGAATTCTTCTATCGTTACCGCTTGACCTTTTTTTATTTTCGACTCAAACGACTTTGTCGTATCGTATATTTTGGGCGAGTATTTGGCGAGCTCCGATAAGAAAAATCCGATTTGAAATATAAAAATACCGGCGTTCCAAAAATACGAGCCGTCTTTTAAATAATCTTGCGCGACGGCTAGAGTCGGTTTCTCCACAAAATTTTCTACGACAAATCCTTCGTCTATTTTATTTGCGCTTTTTTTTATATATCCGTAGCCGGTTTTCGGCGACGTCGGGATTATTCCTAAAGTTACGATAAAATTCTTTTGAGCGATCTTTTCCGCCTCGCTTAAAACTCTGTTGAATTCCGCCGAATCCGTAATGTGATGATCCGATGAGAGTATAGTTACGACGTCGTCGCTGTTGAAGTATATCGAAGAATAAGCGATTGCAGGAGCGGTATTTCTTCCAATCGGCTCGATTATTATGTTATTCTCGTTGTAATGAGGGAAAATATCCCGCATTTGGTTCATAATAACCTTTTTTCCCACAGCGTTTGTTATAATGTATATGTCGTCGCCGTCTGTTTTTGACACTCTTTTTGCGGTATTTTGCAACATCGAGCGGTCGTCTACGAGATTTAAAAATTGCTTTGGGTAATCTTTTCTGCTAAGCGGCCATAAACGGGTTCCGCTACCGCCGGCCAATATCAAATATTTCATTCGTTCCTCTCTTTTTTTTTATTTGAATATACTATAAATAGTATCGGCGCCGAGTTGTTTCAGATACGAGTCTTTTATTCTCATCTCGATTGTTTCGTCGATATTTAACGTTCTTTTACCGACTCTGACCGATTTCATATCGTTTAACGAGTATAGGTTGTAATATATGTCTTTAACGACTATATTCAGCTTTGTTCCGGCTATTTTTGATTGATAGTTAAATTTTATGAGCAGTAAAGAATCCGCTCCGGCCGCTCTGGTTTCGGTAAGATAAGGCTTTACGTCAAGCTGGCCGTCTATTATATTTAACGGTTCGTAAACTCTCATGTCAAAGAAAACTCCCGAAGATTCCCACATCGCATCGTACACCCCTTCGGAAAAAGGGACCGCGTTTAGGTAGTAATTTGAGTTTTCGCTCTCTTCGCAGGCGACTAGCGTGGTGGAGAACGAGTCAAAGTCTCCGGCAAAAACGCTTATATGTATAAGAAGCGCGGCGATCGTTAAAATTGTTTTCATAAGTACCCCTCTAAGTTATTATACCATATTATATCGACTTTCCGGTAAAAAAAGATGATAAAATTACAATAAGTTGAATATTATTTGATAATTACCTTAGAAATAAAAAATTATATTTTTTAAGTATTGCAATTTTTACGATAATCTTATACAATACCGCGAAAGCGAAATATATAATCGGAGAAGCGTTTTGGAAATACAATGGCCGGATCTAATTAATCTAACTTACGATATGATATTCATTATAGATAAAAGCGGATCGGTTAAATTTGTCAACAAAGCGGCCGAGGAGAACCTTTTCTATACTAAAGACGAATTTCTTAACATGAATCTTAACGAGATTTTGTTTGAGTCTGAAAAGTTTATAGAAATTCTCGATACGATTATCGCGAGCGCCGACGAGAAGGACGAAGGGCGATTTCAAGATAAACAGATAGATATTTCTATTATCAAAAAAGAGATCGGCTATCAGGATTTGATCCTTATCAGTAAAGATACAAAGTTAAAGATTATTATGGCCAACTTTCAGGTCAGGCGGCTTTTTATAGAAGGGGAAGATTATTTCCTCCTTATACTGAGAGACGTAACGGAAAGGCGGTTTCTGGAACAAGAGTTGTTCAAGATTACGGAGAACCTCGAACTTATCGTTCAAGAAAAGACGCTTGAGTTGCAGAAAAAAAATGAGATGCTCGAACTGCTCGCTACGACCGACACCTTAACTAATCTTATGAATATCAGGAAATTCCGCGAGGCGCTAAAACTCGAGATAGAGAGATGCAGTAGGCAGAAGGAGAATTCCGTCGATACTTTCGCTTTAGTTATGGTAGACGCCGACCATTTTAAGTATTACAACGATACTTTCGGCCATCAGGTCGGCGACGAGGTTATAAAAAGCATCGGACGTATTTTACTCGAATCGACCCGTAAAATCGATACGGTGGCGAGATACGGCGGAGACGAATTTATATTGCTACTTCCCGAAGCCGACTACGTTGGAGTTATAAAGACTTGTTTCAGGATAAGAGAACTTATTAAAAATAATCTGAAAATGAAGAAAATTATAAAAGACGTTCTTAACGTTGAAAACATCGATATCCCTAAAGAACATAGGATATCGTTAAGTATCGGGGTATCTAAATTCGAGAAGAATAAAACTATGGACGAAGTGATTAACGAAGCTGATAACGCTCTTTATCACTCCAAAGAAGCGGGGCGAGACTGCGTTCATATACTTCATAAAGGCGAGTATAGGCTTGTTACGGAAGACAATTTTGATATAAAACATTATAAATAAACAATATTGAAGGAATAAAATGGCTCTAAAACTTTACAACACTCTTGTTCGGGAAAAACAAGATTTTTTGCCGTTAAATCCCCCTTACGTCGGTATGTACGTCTGCGGACCGACGGTTTACGGACATTCGCATTTGGGACACGCCCGCAGTTATATTACTTACGACGTTCTATACCGTTATCTGAGTTATATCGGTTATAAGGTAAAGTATGTTCAGAATATTACCGACGTCGGGCATTTGGTCGGGGATAGAGACGCCGGCGAAGACAAGATTCAGAAACAGGCGCGTCTTGAGAAGACCGATCCCGTAGAGATCGCTTACAAATATGAAACGTCGTATTTCGACGATATGGATAAACTTAACGTCGGGCGTCCGTCTATCAGTTGCCGCGCGACGGGGCACATTATGGAGATGATCCAACATATCAAAGGGCTTATCGACAAGAATAAGGCGTACGTTACGGAAGACGGCAACGTCTATTTTAACGTCAGGTCTTATAAAGATTACGGTAAACTATCCGGTAGGACCCTCGAAGACGCGGCGGAAGGGGAGAGGATAGAGGTCGCTAAAGATAAGATAAACCCCGAAGACTTCGCTTTGTGGAAGGCGGCGGAAAAGGATCATCTGATGCAGTGGCCTTCTCCATGGGGAATGGGGTATCCCGGATGGCATATAGAGTGTTCGGTTATGTCAAACAAATATCTTGGGGAGACTCTCGATATACACGGCGGCGGTCTTGAGAATAGTTTTCCGCATCACGAATGCGAGATCGCGCAGTCCGAAGCGTTATACGATAAAACTTTCGTCAGATACTTTGTACACCACAATATGTTGACCGTTAACGGCTCTAAGATGGGCAAGTCTTTAGGCAACTTTATTATACTCAAAGACTTATTTAAGAAAACCGAGCCGATGGTATTAAGATTTTATATATTACAGGGACATTACCGAAGCCCGTTGGATTTTACTGACGAAGCTTTAAACGCGAGCGCGGCGGGGTTTGAAAGGTTGAAGAATTCTATTTTCTCTCTGCGGAAAAGTATCGCAGACGACTCGCAAAACGCCGATTTTGTATTGGAAGAGGATTATCCCGATATAAAGAAAGTAAAAGAGGATTTTCTCGCCGCAATGGACGACGATATCAATACTCCAATCGCCGTTTCGGTTTTATACGAATTAATGAAGATATCTAACGTTGAGTTGTCTTTAGACGATAAAGATACGAAGAAATTAGCGCTTATTAACCGATTGGTAACGCTTTTTGCGGAGGATATACTGGGACTTCAGATAGGAAGCGCTTGTTCGCAATCAAAAGAAGACGAACTGATAGAACTTTTAATAGAGATGAGAAACGATTTCAGGAAGAATAAGAACTTCGCGATGTCTGATAAAATCAGAGACGATTTGAAAGAGATCGGTATAGTTCTCAAAGACGGATCTAGCGGGACTACGTATTCTAAATAAGATGACAAGAAAGATATATTGCGTTCTATTTTTTTTTATATTTTTAACTCGTTTAAATTCTGCAAGCGCCGGAGATTCGGACGTTCAGTACTTTGGATGGGGAACTCATATAAATCTTCATATCAATCTTGGTATAAGCTATAATATCCGGCTTTCTACCGACGTAAATAATAAAAGCGAGCTGTTTTTTCTCGACGTTCCTTTAGGTTTTTGTATGGACTTTAGATTTATAGAGTGGTTCTCTATTTACGGCGGAACCGAAGCTTTGTACTCTATCCATTCTTACAAAACCAACTTTTGGGGCGGCGAAACATTCTATTATATCCACAGTTTTTGGATCAGGTCGCCAATATCGGTCAGATTTTATCCGTTTGTGTATAAGGGCGAGCCGTACGAGAATTTTTTCTTAAGCGTCGGGTCGGTACTTCATTTTTGGCCTCTCGGCTATTATTATATCAAAAATAGCGATAACATCTATACCGGCTCGATTTATTCTCCCGAAACGCAATATATGCCTGATAAAAGCGTTTACGCGCCGGCTAATGTGGGATTAAAATTCTCGTTGGGCAATAATTTTAATGTTTCCGAGAAAACCTTTTTTGGCTTGGAACTCTATTTTATTTATCTTTTTATCCCGTATGTTAACGGTTATGTCGACGGTTATAACATGGGAGGTCCGACGATTTTAGAATTTTCCGCGTCCGTCGGCGTTATGTTGACTATTGGGATAAAGGCGTATAAATAGTTTCAGTAAATACCGGTAAAAGAGACGTCGATTTTAGTAAAATTCAAGTTGTTGTTAGCGTAGAGAAGATAGACGTAATTACCGCTATATTCTGCGTACATAGAAATAACCGGAAATAGCGACTCGGCAATTTTATCTTCGCTCCATTTGTTTCGTTTGACATTCTTTTTATAAATTATAGAAATATAAAATTTTGTTTCATTACCTGTAGATTCGCGATCCGACGTTGAAATAAAGAAAAACGGCTCGTTTTCGGCGATTAAAAAATCAAAACAGTGTATTCCGTGAAAATAGCCGAGTTTTTGTATCTTAGATTCGCCGTCGATAAACTGTACCGAATAGTCTTCATTTGAGAAATATAGAACGACGGGTGTTTTATTGCCGTCAAGTTTGACGCGGTAATCTTTAACCCCTTTGGCTATAAGAACTGTCTCAAGCGTTACAAAATTATACGCCGTTTCATAATTAATTCTAACAGTATTTCTTATAAGCGCGCCGTTTGATATATAAAAAAGATAAAATAAATTTGAGTATTCTTCTTTGATTATTTTTATATTATAACAGTCCGGAGCGTCGATATTTAATTCGGCGTTTATATTGATCTTATCAAGAATGTATACGTTTAGGTTGTTTTTTAAATAGATTATAAAGATTTTATTATCGTGAAGAAACGCCGCGTACTCTTTGGGATCGACGTTTAACGTTTCGACCGTCCAGTTTTCAGATTTTTTATTTCTTTGTATAATTTTAAAAACTTTGTTTTTTTCTTCTATATAATCTTCATACAAAACGTATTCTTTATCGGCGTTTTTCAAATAAACGTGGTATCCTAAATTTAAGTTGTATTTATTTTCAGAATCGATTTTATCGATAAATTTTGGTTTAAATTCGCCTTCGTTCAAATCTAAATATTTTAGACTCAACGTTCTTTCGTCGGAATAAATTCCGGTCGCATGATCTCCGGATAAGTCGGCTGAAATATATCCGGTATATAGCTCGTCGTCAAGAATTTTATTATTCAAATGTTCTATTATAGAACTTTTATTGACCGGAAAGCATGTCGTAAAAAAAATTATAAATAGCGCTAAGTATTTTTTCATAAATTTATTATCGAAGAATTCTTGGATTTGTTTATTTATTTTAACAATTTTTCAAGCGTCTCTCTTTGAGGATTATTCTTCGAGGAGAAAAGCGGCGCGGTTATTTTATTTCCGGCGCAGTCGGTTTCGGCGTAAAACATCGCCGTCGCCAAAGTCGCGGGGGTAGGGGTAAAATCTTGATGTTGTAAGCTTTTTATACCGTTTTTCTTCAAGAACGCGCCGAGTTTCTTTACCGAGTCGAGCGAGCTTCCCGGAAAAGATAGTATTATGTACGGAATGATTTGATATTTCAGGTTATTATCTTTTTTAATTTTATCAAACAAGCGTAAAAATTTTTCAAAAGCTGAGTTTGGCGGTTTTTTCATTAGTTCGAGAATTTTGTCGTCGGTATGCTCCGGCGCGATTTTTAGACGGCCGGAAGTCGCGTTTTTAACGATCCACTCCGTCTCTTTAGGTTTCTCAAGCGATAAATCGTGTCTCAAACCGGAGCCGACGAAAATATTGTATTTCGGGAAATTCTTTTGTAGTAATTTTAGTAATTTAAGGTAATCGTCGTTTATCTCAAGATTGGAGCAAATTTCCGGATATAGGCATGTTGGCGACTTGCACCAGCCGATCTTGCAGGAGAGTCCGTACATATTCGCCGTCGGTCCGCCAACGTCGGTAATAGTCCCGTGAAACGATTTGAGCTCCGAT